>JAZBLP010000012.1:0-60514 GCA_037033305.1 Actinomycetota bacterium
TCCGGGTGCACCCCGACCAGTGGCAGGACCGCATCCGCAAGGCCCGCCTGATGGGGCTCAACACGATCGAGACCTACGTCGCCTGGAACGCCCACGAGCCGCGGCGCGGTGAATGGGATGCGACGGGCTGGAACGACCTCGGCCGCTTCCTCGATCTGGTCCAGGCCGAGGGCATGGATGCGATCGTCCGGCCCGGCCCCTACATCTGCGCCGAGTGGCACAACGGCGGGTTGCCGAACTGGCTCACGGCGGGCGAGCGCGAGCTGCGCTCCTCCGAACCGACGTTCCTCGCCGACGTCAGCGACTACCTCCGCCGGGTCTACGAGATCGTCGCACCGCGGCAGATCGACCGGGGCGGCTCGGTCGTGCTCGTGCAGATCGAGAACGAGTACGGCGCCTACGGCTCGGACAAGGACTACCTCGAGGCGCTCGTCGCCCTGACCCGGGAGGCCGGCATCACGGTGCCCCTCACCACGGTCGACCAGCCGACCGATCGGATGCTCGCCGACGGCAGCCTCCCCACCCTGCACAAGACCGGATCCTTCGGCTCACGCAGCGCCGAGCGCCTCGCCACCCTGCGCTCCCATCAGCCCACCGGCCCCCTGATGTGCTCGGAGTTCTGGGACGGCTGGTTCGACTGGTGGGGCGGCGTGCATCACACGACCGATGTCGCCACCGCCGCTGCAGATCTCGACGAGCTGCTGGCCGCCGGCGCCTCGGTGAACATCTACATGTTCCACGGCGGCACGAACTTCGGTCTCACGAACGGCGCCAACCACAAGGGCCGCTATCTGCCGATCGTCACGTCGTACGACTACGACGCGCCTCTCGACGAGGCCGGCAACCCGACCGCGAAGTTCTTCGCCTTCCGCGACGTCATCGCGAAGTACGCGGCGGTCCCCGATGAGCGGCCGGCCGCGGCCACCGCGGCACCGGTCTTCTCCGTGCCGCTGAGCTCGGCGGGAGCGTGGACGGATGCCGCGGCGTCGACACCCGCATCCCCGGTTCCGCAGACATTCGACGAGTTGGAGCACCTGAGCGCTCTGGTCCGGTACGACGTCGAGCTTCCCGAGGGACGCGGCGGCCAGCTCGAGCTCGACGAGGTGCGCGACCTCGCCTGGGTGAGCGTCGACGGTCAGCCCGTCGGCACGCTTTCGCGCACCCGTCACGACCGTTCGCTGCGGATCCCCGCGGGACGGACGCTCAGCATCCTCGTCGAGGAGGGCGGCCGCGTGAACTACGACCACCGCCTGGGTGAGCAGAAGGGCCTCATCGGCGCTCCTGCACTCGACGGCACGCCGCTGACCGGCTGGCACTCGACGCCGCTCGACGTCGCGGCTGTGGCTGCGGCCGTGGCTGCGCAGACCGGACCGCGCGCCACGGAGGAGTCGGATGGGGCGCTCGGCGGGCCCTCTGCGTGGGTCGCGGACTTCGACCTCGACTCCCCCACCGACCTCTTCCTCGACACCGCCGCCTGGAGCAAGGGCTACGCGTTCGTGAACGGTTTCTTCCTGGGGCGCTACTGGCGCAACGGCCCCCAGCGCACGCTCTTCGTGCCCGGGCCCGCCACGCGGGCCGGAGCGAACCGCCTCGTCGTCCTCGAACTCGAGCACGTGCTCGACGCGACCGCCGACTTCGTGCCGGCGCTCGCTCTCGGCGACACGGAGGAGTAGAGCGCGGGCACGGGGCATCGAGCCTCGCTACGGGCTCCGGTGAGAGTCCCAGACAGCCGCGGTGAGCCGTGCGCTGTCGGCCCGGCTGATGCTCTGCCAGTTGCGACCGCCCCGTGCGAACGCCTCGAGCACGCCGGGCGGCACCGCGGCAGGCTCCACCGGACGATCGAGCCAGTCGCACGCGCGCACGTGAACGAGGTCGACAGCTCGTGCCTGGTCTGATGCGTCATAGCGCCAGGGGCCGGCGGTGCGGCCCAGCCACAGGAGACCGTCGACGTCGCGCGTCCAGACGAACGCTCCCTCCGCCACCGACGTGAACCGCTCGAGTCGGCGTGCCATGCGTTCTCCGTAGACGGCGTCCACCGCGGCGAGCGCATCGGCGATCGAGTCCGGTGCAACGTCGAGCCTGCCGCCGACACCGCAGACGCCGATGGCGAGCGCCCGCTCGACGGCCGGCCCGTCGCTCACGTCGTCATCGCGCGACCGCATCGGAGCGCGGTACACCGATGGACCGTTGGCGTCGTCGGTTCGACGAGATGTGGCGCTCATACGATCGGCACCAGCGTGGCCTCGATGCGTCGGTCGTCGATCACGACCGTCATCATCGTGCACACCGGCTGACGTCGTCTATCGGTCGGAGAGCCCGGGTTCAGCAGACGCATACCGGATGGCGCGACGGTGTCCCACGGGATGTGGGAGTGCCCGAACACGAGCAGGTCGACGCCCGGGAAGGACGCATCCATCCGCTCCTCGCGCCGCTGCTTCGCACCCGTCTCGTGCACCACCGCCACCTCCACCTCTTCGACCGTCAGCCGGGCGATCTCAGGCAGTCGCTCTCGCAGTGCCGGGCCGTCGTTGTTCCCGTAGACGCCCACGAGCGTCCGCGAGCGGGACTCGAGCAGATCCAGGGTCGCGACATCGATCCAGTCCCCCGCGTGCACGACGATGTCGGCGTCGTCGACCGCTCGCAGCACCGCCTCGGGCAGTCGCTTGGCCCGAGCGGGCACATGCGTATCGGCGATCAGCAGCAGTCTCGTCGTCACGGTTCTCCGTCTCGGGTGGGCACGAGCATCCGCCTCCGACTCTACGCAGGCGGTCGAGCCGGATGTCACACGCACCCAGCAAACGCTCAGGAAGGCGTAGGATCTCTCGGTGCCTTGGTATACCGGGCCATGGATCTAAGGAGCAGTATGAGTACGACCACAGCGCCCGCGAATCCGCGCTCGCGCGTCATCACGGCGAGCCTCGTCGGCACCACGATCGAGTTCTACGACTTCTACGCGTACGCGACCGCGGCCGTTCTCGTGTTCCCGGTGCTGTTCTTCCCGACCGGCAACGACACCACGTCGCTGCTGTCGTCGTTCGCCGTGTTCGGCGCCGCGATGGTCGCCCGGCCGATCGGCGCGGTCGTCTTCGGCCACTT
This sequence comes from Actinomycetota bacterium, assembly GCA_037033305.1. GTDB lineage: Bacteria > Actinomycetota > Actinomycetes > Actinomycetales > Microbacteriaceae > Microbacterium. The sequence goes on from JAZBLP010000012.1 coordinate 3,097, forward strand.
CGGCGACAAGTTCGGACGCAAGGCGACGCTCGTCGCCTCGCTGCTCACCATGGGCATCGCGACCTTCATCATCGGCCTCCTCCCCACGTTCCAGCAGATCGGCTGGTGGGCGGCACTGCTGCTGCTGATCCTGCGCCTCGCTCAGGGCTTCGCGCTCGGCGGAGAGTGGTCAGGCGCCGCGCTGGTCGCCACCGAAAACGCTCCGGCAGGCAAGCGCGCCTGGTACGGCACATTCCCGCAGCTGGGCGCGCCGCTCGGCTTCATCATCGCCAACTTCCTCTTCCTCGCGATCAACTGGCTGCTGCCGCACTCCGAGAACCCCGCTCTGAAGTCCGAGGCCTTCCTGTCGTGGGGCTGGCGCATCCCGTTCCTGTTCTCGGCCGTCATGGTCATCATCGGCCTCTGGGTGCGACTGAAGCTCGTCGAGTCCGACACCTTCAAGAAGGCCGAGAAGAAGGGCACGATCCGCAAGCTGCCGCTCGCGACCGTGTTCCGCCACCACTGGAAGCAGCTGATCCTCGGCACGTTCATCATGCTGGCGACCTACGTGCTCTTCTACCTGATGACGAACTTCACCCTGGCCTACGGCACGAAGCCCGCCACGCTCGAGACGGCGTCCGCCGCCGCTCAGGCCGCTGCTGAGGCGACGGGCAAGGACTTCGACGCGTCGGCCTTCGCCGCGCAGTTCTATCCGGGTCTCGGGTTCGCGTACACCGACTTCGTGCTCATGCAGATCGTCGGCGTCGTGTTCTTCGGCATCTTCACCCTGCTCTCGGGTCCCATCGCCGACACGATCGGTCGTCGCAAGCTGCTCCTGTGGGTCACCGGTCTCATCATCGTGTTCGGCTTCACGTTCAACGCGTTCCTGCTGCCCGCCATGGACCCGAAGTTCACGGGTGCCCTCGCGCAGGCGTTCCTCGTGTTCGGGTTCATGCTCATGGGCGCGACGTTCGGCCCGATGGGAGCGCTGCTTCCCGAGCTCTTCCCGACGAACGTCCGCTACACGGGATCCGCGATCTCCTACAACGTCTCGTCGATCCTCGGCGCAGCCGTGGCTCCCCTCATCGCCCTCTGGCTCTGGGAGCTCGGCGACGGCGCTCCGTGGCTGGTGGGCCTCTACCTGTCGGCGATGGGTGTGCTGACGTTCATCGCGCTTCTGCTGTCGAAGGAGACGAAGGACAACGACTACGAGTCGGATCTCGGGGTCGCGGCGGCCGTCGAACTCTGACGCTCGCCTCACACGAAGGGCGGCACCTCCCGGGGAGGTACCGCCCTTCGTCGCCTCCCGCTCAGTACGAGGCGTGGATGTCGCGCGACGCGCCGTCGAGCATCATCGTCCCGCCGTAGGGCACGATCCACTGCGGCCGCGTGTGGCCGAAGGGCACGCCGACGCAGACCACCGCATCGGGGTTGTAGCGCGAGACGATCTCGATCACCGCATCCCGCTGCGCCGCGCGCAGCGCGTCGGCCTCGATCGGCGAGGGGACGAAGTCGAAATCGCTCACCGGCGGACGTGCGACGACCACGCCCGCGACGGACTCGAGGATGCCGCGCTCGCCCAGCCCGCGCAGCCACCGCGCCACCCAGCTCGCCGGCGGACGTTCTTCGCTGGTCTCGAGCAGCAGGATGCCGCCGCGGAGGTCGTACGCCGTGGGCAGGCGACCCGCGAGCGCGAGCTGGTCGATGACCTCCAGGCAGCCGCCCCAGGTGCGCCCCTCGACGCGGACAGCCGGCCCCGACCAGGTCCAGTCCTCGGTCGCGACCCGATCGCCGTACTCGGTGAGAGCGCGCGGGTCGGCCCACCGCTTTCCGTTGTCTTCCGACTCACCTGGCTCGGTGATCTCGATCGTGCCGCCGTCGAGCAGCGCCGCGCGCAGCGAGCGCAGGTGCACGTCGTCGACCGCCGGCCCCGGCCCGAGATGCACGGCGGTGGATCCGCCGTAGTAGCCGCGGATGCCGAGAGCCCACAACCAGTTGAGGATGTTCGTGTTGTCGCTGTACCCCAGGAACGGCTTCGGGTCGGCCTGGGCGAACGCGGCGTCGAGGTGCGGCACCACCAGGATCTGATCGTCCCCTCCGATCGTCGCGAGGATCGCCCGGATGCTGGGGTCGGCGAAAGCCGCGTTCACGTCGGCCGCTCGCGCCTCAGGGCTCGCATCGAGCTGCCGCGTGGTCGGATACTCGACCGGAACCAGGCCGGTCAGCTGCTCGAGTCGACGCAGAGCCTGCTCGTGGAGCTCGGGCGCGACCGCGGGAGCGGCGAAGGCGGGCGACAGGATGGCGACGCGGTCGCCGGGCACGGGTTTCGGTGCAGACAGCATCGGCCCAGTCTCGCATCCCACTCCGTCACGCCCTTCGAATCGCGCACTTGGCAGTTTTCGACGGTCGAGATCTGCAAAGTGCGCGATTCGAAGGACGGAGAGGTGGGTGGGGAGGAGGTGCGTCAATATAGGTTGACAAGCGGTGGATCGTCAACAAGGATTGACGCAGGAGGTTCCACCATGACCATGAAGACCGCGATCGACCAGGAAGACGCCGGCGAGCCGCTGTCAGAACTCCACCGCCTCGCCGCACTGCGCAGCGAGCTGGCCAGAGCGGAGGAGGCGCAGGTGCGACGCGCCCGCAATCTCGGCTATTCCTGGCAGGCGATCGCGAGCTCCCTCGGCGTCTCGAAGCAGGCGGCGCACCGCCGATTCGGCAGACACTGACACTCATACAGCCCATCCACAGGATCCGCCCGCGAACGAAGTACGGTCGAACTACCCCCTTTCAGAACGAGGTTCCGCATGTCCAGCACGGCGACATCACGCCGACGCGGACGCGGCGCGCAGCACGACGGCCCGCGCGCCACTTTCCGCCAGCTCCTCCCCTTCCTCTTCGAGCACAAGCGCACGCTCATCGTCGTCGCGGTGCTCAGCGTCTTCGGGGCGGCCACCTCGCTCGCGCAACCGCTGCTGGTCGGGCAGCTCATCGACGCCGTGCAGTCCGATCAGGGTCTCGGAATCCTGGTGTGGCTCCTCGTCGGACTCGTGATCGTGTCGTCGATCATCTCCGGCTATCAGCACTACCTGCTGCAGCGCACCGGCACCGCTGTCGTGTACTCGAGCCGCCGCAAGCTGATCTCGCGCATCCTGCACCTGCCGATCAGCGAGTTCGACGCCCGCCGCACCGGGGACCTCGTCTCGCGCGTGGGCACCGACACGACCCTGCTCTATGCCGTGCTCACCCAGGGGCTCGCGGATGCCGTCGGCAGCGCGATCCTCTTCCTCGGCGCCCTGATCGCGATGCTCGTGATCGACCCCGTGCTGCTGCTGCTCATCGTCGTCGTGATCGGCGCCTCGGTCGTCGTCGTCACCGCGCTCAGCGGGCGCATCCGCACCGCATCCACCGCGCAGCAGGAGAAGGTCGGCGAGCTCGCCTCAGGCGTCGAGCGCGCCGTCGGCTCGATCCGCACCGTGCGCGCCTCAGGGGCGACCGAACGCGAGACCGAGACCGTGTCGGCCCTCGCTTCCGAGGCCTACGGCATCGGCGTGCGCATCGCGAAGATCTCGTCGCTGGTGGTTCCGATCGCCGGCGTCGCGCTGCAGGTCTCGCTCCTCGTCGTGCTCGGCGTCGGCGGACTCAGAGTCGCGGCCGGCACCATCACGATCGCGTCGCTGATCACGTTCATCCTGTTCCTGTTCATGCTCGTGATGCCGCTGGCGACCACCTTCGGCGCGATCACCTCGGTCAACCAGGCGCTCGGCGCCCTCGGCCGCATCCAGGAGGTGCTGAACCTGCCGACGGAGACCCAGCACGACGCCGAGATCGCCGCACGCTACTCCCGTGATGCCGCAGACCCCGTCGCCCCCGCGATCGAGTTCCGTGACGTGCGCTTCCGCTATCCCGAGAATGTGGTCGCCGCGCGCCTGGCCGCCGCGAAGGAGGCGCAGACGCTTCTCGCGGACGCGCACCTCGAGTCGAGCGACGACCCAGCGGAACCGGTGGAGCGCGAGGTCCTGCGCGGCGTCTCGTTCGCCGTGCCGCGAGGTGCCCGCGTCGCGCTCGTCGGCCCCAGCGGCGCCGGAAAGAGCACGATCCTCTCGCTCGTCGAGCGCTTCTACGACCCGACGGGCGGATCGATCCGCCTCCACGGCCATGACTCGCGGACCTACCCGCGCGACGAGCTGCGCGCGCAGTTCGGCTACGTCGAGCAGGACGCTCCCACTCTCGCAGGCACGCTCGGTGACAATCTGCGCCTCGCCTCGCCGGACGCCTCGGACGCGGCCTGCGAGCAGGTGCTGCGCGCGGTGAACCTGGGCGACGTGCTCGACCGCGATCCCCTGCGCCTCGATGCCCCCGTCGGAGAAGACGGCGTGATGCTCTCGGGCGGGGAGCGCCAACGCCTCGCGATCGCCCGCGCGCTGCTCACCGACGCCCCGATCCTGCTGCTCGATGAGTCGACGTCCTCACTCGACGGCGTGAACGAGCAGCGCATGCGCGAGGCCATCGACGCAGTCTCGACCGATCGCACTCTCATCGTGATCGCTCACCGACTGTCCACCGTCGTCGACAGCGACCTCATCGTGGTGCTGCAGGACGGCGTCGTGATCGGTCAGGGCACCCACGCCGAGCTGATCGAGTCGACGCCGCTCTATCGCGACCTGGCACGGCACCAGCTGCTCGCCTGAACATCGCGGCCGGAGCGCACGCGGTCAACGCGGAAGAAGTACGCGAAGGCGGGATGCCGGAGACCACTCAGCCATGGGTTCGTCTCTGACGTCCCGCCTTCGCGGGTAGGAGGGCGCCGTATCCCCCGATATCGGCGCCCGGTCTCTCAGGCCCGGCCGAGGCGGTACCGCAGCGAGGCGAGCTCGGCACGCAGGGCGGCGGGGACCTTGTCACCGAAGGTGTCGTAGAACTCCTCGGTGAGATCGGCCTCGGTCTTCCATGCCTCGGCATCGACCGAGAAGAGCTCCTCGAGATCGGCCTCGGGCACCTCGATGCCGTCGAGGTTGAGGTCCTCGGTCCGAGGCAGGCGACCGATCGGGCTGTCGACGGTCGACACCTCGCCGGCCACTCGACGGATGATCCAGTCGACGACGCGCGAGTTGTCGCCGAATCCGGGCCACAGGAAGCGACCGTCCGCACCGCGACGGAACCAGTTGACCTGGAAGATGCGCGGGGCGCGATCGAACCGCAGACCTCGGCCGACCTTCAGCCAGTGACCGAAGTAGTCCGCCATGTTGTAGCCGCAGAACGGGAGCATCGCGAACGGATCGCGACGCAGCTCGCCGACCGTGCCCTCGGCAGCGGCGGTGCGCTCGGACGAGATGTTGGACCCGAGGAACACGCCATGCGTCCAGTCGGTGGCTTCGACCACGAGCGGCACGTTGGTCGCGCGGCGACCGCCGAAGAGGATGACGTCGAGCGGAACCGCCTCTTCCCAGTCCTCGGAGATCTGCGGGCACTGCGCGGCCGAGACCGTGAAACGCGAGTTGGGATGTGCGGCGGGGCGGCCGGAGTCCGGCGTCCAGTCGTTGCCCTCCCAGTCCGTGAGGTGGGCGGGCGCCTGATCGGTCAGGCCCTCCCACCAGACGTCACCGTCGGGGCGCAGCGCGACGTTGGTGAAGATCGTGTTGCCCCAGAGAGTCTCGACCGCCGCGACGTTCGTCGATTCGCCCGTGCCCGGTGCGACGCCGAAGAATCCGGCCTCCGGGTTGATCGCCCAGAGACGGCCGTCTTCACCGGGGCGGATCCAGGCGATGTCGTCGCCGAGCGTCTCGACGCGCCATCCCGGGATGGTCGGGCGCAGCATCGCCAGGTTCGTCTTTCCGCACGCCGAGGGGAACGCCGCGGCGACGTGGTAGGCCTTGCCCGCGGGATCGATCACGCGGATGAGCAGCATGTGCTCGGCCAGCCAGCCCTCGTCGCGGGCGATGACCGAGGCGATGCGCAGCGCGAAGCACTTCTTCGCGAGGATCGCGTTGCCGCCGTAGCCCGAACCGAACGAGTAGACCTCGAGCGTCTCGGGGAAGTGCACGATGTACTTGTCATCGTTGCAGGGCCACTCGACGTCGGGTTCTCCCGCAGCGAGCGGGGCGCCGACCGAGTGCACGGTCTTGACCCACGGAGCGCCCTCGGCGATCTGGCGGGTGACGGCGTCACCGACGCGGGTCATGATGCCGATGGATGCCACGGCGTAGGCGCTGTCGGTGACCTGGACGCCGATGTGCGAGAGCGGGCCTCCGACCGGCCCCATCGAGAAGGGGACGACGAACATCGTGCGTCCGCGCATCGACCCCTCGAAGATCTCGGTCATCTTCTCGCGCATCTCCGCCGGAGGCGCCCAGTTGTTGGTCGGACCGGCATCCTCTTCGTTCTCCGACGAGATGTAGGTGCGGCCCTCCGTGCGTGCCACGTCGCTGGGGTGCGAGCGGGCGAGGTACGAGCCGGGCCGCCACTCGGGGTTGAGCTTGATGAGCTTGCCCTCGTCGACGAGTCCCCGCAGCAGCCAGTCGTTCTCGGCGCGCGATCCGTCGACCCAGTGGATCGAGGCCGGCTGCGTGAGAGTGGCGATCTCGTGGACCCAGGCGGTGAGTTCGGTCATCGCAGGGGTGTCGTACGTCGGAGCCGTCCCGAAGGTGCGCACCGGTGCGACGGATGCTGCTCGGGGGGTGAAGACTTCGGCGATCGCCATGACTACTCCTTTGAAGTGAGGGGCGTTTGTTCCATCTTCTTCCGGTTCGTGCGCCACTTTTCGCCATTCGCGGCGATAAGAATCAGAGTTCTTTCGCTAGTATCAAGGAATGGCTCCTTCCGGCATCCACCTCGCGACTCTCGGCCACCGCATCCGGCACCACCGCCTCGAGAAGGGGTTCACGCTCGACGAGCTCGGCGCGCTCGTCGGTGTCGCCGGTTCGCAGCTGAGCCTGATCGAGAACGGCAAGCGCGAGCCGAAGCTCTCGCTGCTGCAGGCCATCGCGTCGGCCACGGGCACCGAGGTCACCGACCTCATCTCCGGCGAGCCGCCGAACCGGCGCGCCGCCCTCGAGATCGAACTCGAACGCGCCCAGGAGAGCCCGGTGTTCCGGCAGCTCGGCATCGCCCCGGTGCGCGTCACGAAGGGCATGAGCGACGAGACGATCGAATCGCTCCTGGGCCTTCACCGCGAACTTCAGCGCCGCGAACGAGAGGCGATCGCTACTCCCGAAGAGGCGAGACGGGCGAACACCGAGCTGCGTCTGCGGATGCGCGAACAGAACAACTACCTCGCCGACATCGAGAAGCTCGCTGAGAAGCAGCTGCGGTCCGCCGGACACGTGCAGGGCGCCCTGACGCACCGAACCGTGAGCATCATGGCCGACAAGCTCGGCTTCGAGCTGATCTACGTGAACGACCTGCCGCACTCGACCCGCTCGGTCACCGACCTCGAGAACGGGCGCATCTACCTGCCGCCGGCATCGATCCCCGGCGGCCACGGCCTGCGATCCATGGCACTGCAGGCGATGGCGCACCGGTTGCTCGGCCACACCCCTCCCACCGACTACGCCGACTTCCTGCAGCAGCGGCTCGAGATCAACTACTTCGCCGCCGCGTGCCTGATGCCGGAGACGGCCTCGGTCGCCTTCCTGCAGCAGGCGAAGAAGGATCGCAACCTCGCGGTGGAGGACTTCCGCGACGCGTTCGGCGTCACACATGAGGCCGCCGGGATGCGCATGACGAACCTCCTCACCCAGCACCTCGGCATGTCACTGCACTTCCTCCGCGTCGACGCCACCGGCGCGATCACCCGGGTCTATGAGAACGACGACCTGCCCCTGCCGATGGATGTCACGGGCGCCGTCGAGGGTCAGCGGGTGTGCCGGAAGTTCCAGGCGCGCGCCGCATTCACGCAGCAGAACCGCACGAACGAGCATCACCAGTACACCGACACCCCCTCCGGCACGTTCTGGTGCTCGACACAGACCGGCGCATCGACAGACGGGGAGTTCTCGATCACCGTGGGCGTGCCGTTCGACGACGCCCGCTGGTGGCGCGGACGGGAGACTGGGGACCGCGCCGTCTCGACGTGCCCGGACGAGGCATGCTGCCGACGCCCTTCGGCCGACCTCACCGACCGGTGGAACGGGAAGGCATGGCCGAGCGCCCGCGTGCACACCCACATGTTCTCGCCGCTCCCCCGCGGCGCGTTCCCCGGTGTCGACGACAACGAGGTCTACAACTTCCTCGGGCGTCACGCCAGCGAGTGAGAAGTACCTGATCGGAGAGTCACCCGTCACCCGTCAGCCGTCAGCCGTCAGCCGTCAGCGGTTGAGAAGCGGGTGAACCGGGCGAGAGCGGCGCGCACCGCTGCCTCGTCTGCTGCCGGCGCCTCGCCTGCGGTCGCGAACAGCTCCGGAGGTGCGCCGAGCGAGGCGCTCGCGTGCGTCCAGCATCCGATCACCCGGCCGTCGGCGACGATGGTCGCGCGAACCATGCCGTTCTTCCCCGGTCCGACGAGCGGGAGATGTGCGGGGTCGCAGACGGCCGTGCGGTCGGCGTAGGAGATGTAGTACTCGTCGAAGGCCGCCAGCGCCAGCACCGCCGGAGCATCCGATGACCGCCGCACGCGATCGACGCTGACGAACATGCCCTCCTCGACTTCGCGCACCCGGGCCGCCGCGCGATCCCGAGCCTCGCGCGACTGTCCGAGCGTGAGCCCCGACCACCAGGCGAAGTCGACGACTCCGGCCGGTCCGTGCCCGTCGATGTAGCGCACGAAGAGCTCGGCGAGCGGATCGTCGGGTGCCGCGTGCGCGCGGATGTGCTGATCGACGAGCACGAAGCGCTGCTCCCGCGTCACTCCGTCACGAGCGACGACCGGACCCTGGCAGATCAGCCCGTCGAGCGTGAGCTCGCTCAGCAGGTGGATGCCGCGCTGCCCGGTCGGGTCGATGCCGACACCGGCGAACACCTCGAACATCTCGGCCCGAGTGAGCCCTCCGTCGCGCAGACGCGGCACCGCGGCAGACACGACCGCCGCGACCATCGCCGTATCGACCCCGAGGTCGCGGCGCCTGCCCGCCGCCTGTCGACGCTGGCGCTCGGCGGTCACCGACAACACCCAGCGAAGGTCGCGCGCCGGGATGATGTGCAGGGTGCCGCGCATGGTCCACGCCCGAACCAGCTCCCCCCGGTCGAAGGCGCGATCGACGGTGCGGAGCGTGGGCTCACCGCGGGTGCGCGAGGCGAGTACCCACCGCCCGGCGGTGAAGTCCTGGCTCTGCACCGCGAGCATGTGGGACGCGGCATCCGCGACCGTGCGCGCCGGGGCGCTCAGCCGATGCGAGCGCAGCCGCTCGGCGCGCAGAGTCGCGGTCTTCATGCCCTCATCATGCCGGGCACCACCGACACCGCACACTCACGCGGCACTCGCCGAGCGCTCACGGCGAGTCACTCGTGCAGTGTCACCTCGCGGCGCTCCGGCAGCACGATGGGGTGCGAGCCCGCCATGACCTCGAGCACGCGGATCACCTGGCAGGAGTAGCCGTACTCGTTGTCGTACCAGACGTACAGCACGACGTCGCGGTCGTTCGCGATGGTCGCGAGACCATCGACGATCCCCGCCCGGTGCGAGCCGACGAAGTCCGTCGAGACGACCTCGGGGCTCTCGACGTAGTCGATCTGCTGGCGCAGCTTCGAGTGCAGGGACACGCGGCGCAGGTAGTCGTTCAACTCGTCCTTGACCGCGGGACGTTCGAGGCTCAGGTGCAGCACGGCCAGTGAGACGTCCGGCGTGGGCACGCGGATCGCCGAGCCGGTGAGCTTGCCCTCGAGCTCGGGCAGTGCTCGCGCGACGGCTTTGGCGGCACCCGTCTCGGTGATCACCATGTTGAGCACGGCCGAGCGCCCGCGACGGTCGCCGCTGTGGAAGTTGTCGATCAGGTTCTGATCATTCGTGAACGAGTGCACGGTCTCGACGTGGCCCCGCTCGATGCCGTAGGCCTCGTCGATCGCTTTGAGCACGGGAGTGATGGCGTTCGTCGTGCAGGACGCTGCGGTGATGATCCGATCGTCGGACTCGATGGTGCCGTCGTTGATACCGTGCACGATGTTCTTCAGCGCGCCCTTGCCGGGCGCCGTGAGCAGCACGCGAGCGACGCCGGTCGATTCCAGGTGCCGGCTGAGTCCGGCTTCGTCGCGCCAGCGTCCCGTGTTGTCGACGACGATCGCGTCGTGGATGTCGTACGACGTGTAGTCGATCGTCGAGGGGTCGTCGGAGTAGATCACCTGGATGCGGGTGCCATTGGCGATGATCTGCTCGGCCTCTTCGTCGACGGTGACCGAGCCTGCGAAACGCCCGTGCACCGAGTCGCGCAGCAGCAGCGATGCGCGCTTGACGAGATCGTTCTCGGAGCCGCGGCGCACGACGATCGCCCGGAGACGCAGACCGCTGCCCCCGCCCGTGTGTGCGATGAGGATGCGGGCGAGCAGTCGGCCGATGCGTCCGAAGCCGTAGAGCACGACGTCGGTCGGGGCCGCGGCGACCGCTCCGACCGCCGGCGCGAGCGCCTCGGCCAGATAGGCGTCGAGCGGCAGCTCGCTGTCGGCGTGACCGGAGGCGAGGCGCGCGAGGTCGAGCGAGGACGCACCGGGGCCGAGGTCGTGGACCCCCTCGAGCACGGCCAGAGTCTCATCGAGGGCGAGGCGTTCGTGGCCGAGCTGCGCCACCCTGTCGTGCACCTCGACGATGCCTGTGGCCGACAGACCGAGAAGCCGGTGCCCGTGGAGAGAGGTGACGACATCGCGTTCGCGCTTGAGTGCTCCGATGAGCGGGATCATCCGCTCGGCAAGCTCTTCTCTCGCCGTCCAGTCGTCGTCGGGTGCGGCGGTTACGTTCATCTGCGTCCTTGCATGTGTGAGCGCGCCGAGGTCGCCGGCGCGCGAGATTGCCGGGTGAGCTTCGGGGGATGCATCCAGGGTACGCGCCGTGCGCGGGGGTTCTGAAATCAGCGGTGCACGCTGCCGGACCACCCTCTCGGGCGTGATCTGAACTGGGAAGACGTCAGAACCCCAGGCACATGACGGAGACCCCCGCCGCCATCGCCCAGGACTCTACCGTGAGCACGCGGGCGATACGTCCCTGGTGCACGGGCACGAGCACCCATTCGGCGACGACGGTCCAGAGCACGACCCCGATGACCCCCGCGACGACGAGCACCGAGAGCAGCCCGTCGAGCCCGTGCCCGCCGTGACCGCCCGCCTCGATCGGAGCCTGCCCCGTCGACAGGCTCTCGAACGAGCAGATGGCCATGACGAGGGATACCAGTGCGCGGTGGCAGCAGGTGGCTGCCGCGGGTGTGCCGCGCACGCCTGCGGTGCTGAGCATCGCCGAGACGAGCAGGACGAGGGCGACCGTCAGCCCGACCACCGGTTCGCCGTCACTCACCGCGACGACGAGCATCGCGCAGGCCATCACCAGGGCGCTCTGCCTCCCCTGCCACGGCACGGCACGCCAGGCGGCGATGCATGCCGCGGCCGAGACGACCGCGGCGAGCGCCATCAGCCACGGTGCTGCGGGGAGGAGTGGATCCACACCCGCATCATATTGATCAACCGCTCAAAATAGCGAGACCCGAGGCGGATGCACCAGGATGGGCATGTGCCCCGTGTCGTAGATCACGACGAACGCCGCCGGCAGATCGCCGAGGCGCTTCTCGCCGTGGCCGCTCGCGATGGGCACGAGGCCGTGTCCTCGCGCGCGGTGGCGAAAGAGCTGGGCGTGGCGACCGGCTCGCTCTGGCACTATTTCGACGGATTCGATGACGTGGTCCGCGCGGCCGCTGCGGAGATCACCCGACGCACAGACGACCGCATCCGGTCGGTGACCTCCGGACTCCGCGGACTGACCAGACTGGACGCGTTGATGCGCGAGGTCCTCCCGGTCGATGCGCAGACCCGCACGGAGGCGTATGTGGTCGTCGGGTTCTGGGGCCGTCTCGCGACCCTCGCCTCCAGCCCGGATGCCGGATCCCCCACTCGTGCGACCTGGCAGGACGGCATCAGCGAGTCCCTCGACGAAGCGGTGGCCGACGGCGAGCTCTCCCCCGCCACTCCGAAGCAGGCGGTGATGTCGCTGCTGCGCTCGATCACCTACGGCCAGCAGGTGCTGGAGGTCACCGAGCCTCGCGGCGCGGACGCCCACCTCGCGGTGCTCGACAGCATCCTCGCACCCTGGCGCGCCTGAGGCATCCGCTCTCCTCCGCGTTCGCGATGCGCTCTTGTGCGCTCCGCGGGACCGTCGTACCATCGTCCCAATCCGTTTATTGAGCGATCGCTCGAAATAGTGAGGTACGCCGATGTCCCAGCCCCAGCCCGTCTCCATCGACAGGATCGCCGCGCCGCACCCCCTCGACCCTCTCACCGGCGCCGAGATCGCGGCGGCGCGGGCCGTGCTGGAGTCTGCGGGACTGCTCGGCGACACCGTCCGCGTGCCGATGCTGCTGCCCGATGAGCCCACCAAGCAGGAGCTCGCCGCGTGGGCGCCGGGGCTGCCCATCGATCGCCGCATCGACGCCACCCTGCTCGACACCGCGACGGGCGTCGCCAGCGAGGTCGTCGTCTCGATCACCCGGGGCGAAGTGCTGCGCGCCGAGCGAGTTCCCAACGATGCGCCGCCCTATGGCCAGCCGCAGTACCTCTTCGAGGAGTACGAGCGCGCCGAGGCGATCGCGAAGGCCTCGCCGGAATGGCAGGCGGCGATGACGCGCCGAGGACTCGCCGAGCACATGGCCCTGGCGTTCTGCGGACCCCTCGCGCCCGGGTACACCGGCCGCGCGGATGAAGTGGGCCGCCGCGTCATCCGCTCCCTCACCTTCCTCAAGTACGACGAGCACGATTCCCCCTGGGCGCACCCCGTCGAGGGACTGGTCGTGCACATCGACCTCACGACGAACAGCGTGATCCGCATCGACGACGAGGGCGACGTGCCGGTACCGGCGGGCCACGGCAACTACTACCCCGAGGTGCAGGGCCACGCGCGCTCCTCTCTCAAGCCGATCGAGATCACCCAGCCCGAGGGGCCGAGCTTCGCGGTCAGCGGCTCGCTCGTCGAGTGGGAGAACTGGTCGATGCGGGTCAGCTTCAACGCCCGCGAGGGGCTCGTGCTGCACGACGTGAGGTTCGACGGACGCTCGGTGCTCAATCGGGCGAGCGTGCCCGAGATGGTGGTGCCCTACGGCGACACCGCGCCGGGGCGATTCTGGATCAGCTACTTCGACGCCGGCGAGTACCTGCTCGGCAAGAACGCGAACCACCTCGAGCTCGGCTGCGACTGCCTGGGGGTGATCCGCTACCTCGACGGCTACGTCGCCGACGACCACGGCCATCCGGTGCGCATCCCGAACGTGGTGTGCATGCACGAGGAGGACTACGGCATCCTCTGGAAGCACACCGATCTCGCCGGCCGCTCAGACGTGCGCCGCTCCCGCCGCTTCGTGGTGTCGTACTTCTCGACCATCGGCAACTACGACTACGGGTTCTACTGGCACTTCTCCCTCGACGGCTCGATCGAGGTCGTGGCGAAGGCCACGGGCATCGTGTTCGCCGGAGCCGGCGAACCGGGGGTGCGGCAGAAGCACGCCACCGAGCTCGCGCCGGGCGTCTTCGCTCCCGTGCATCAGCACCTGTTCTGCGCACGGCTCGACGTCGCCGTCGACGGTGAGGAGAACCGCCTGGTCGAGATCGACGCGCAGCGCATCCCGATGGGGCCGGACAATCCGTTCGGCAACGCCTTCACGTGGTCGGAGACTCCGCTGCTCTCCGAGGGCGAGGCGCAGCGTGAGGCCGACACCTCGGTCGCGCGGGCGTGGGAAGTGCAGAGCACGACGCGCACCAACCACGTCGGCCGCCCCACGGCCTACCACCTGATCCCGGAGCCCACCGCTCTGCTGATGGCCGACCCGGCATCATCCGTCGCCGCACGCGCGGCGTTCGCGACCAAGCATCTCTGGGCCACCCGCCATGAAGAGGGTCAGATCTGGCCCGCCGGTCGGTATCCGAACGCGCACCAGGGAGGCTCCGGCCTGCCGGAGTACTCGGCGGGCGACCGTTCGCTCGACGGCGAGGACATCGTGCTGTGGCATACGTTCGGCCTCACGCACTTTCCGCGCCCGGAGGACTGGCCGATCATGCCGGTCGATTATGCGGGCTTCTGGTTCAAGCCGAACGGCTTCCTCGATCAGAACCCGGCGATGGATGTTCCCGAGTCGTCTCAGGCGCACGTCACTGCGGATGCCGGATGCTGCGGAGGGGGCGAGGGCTGCACCTGCTCCCACTGAGTCGCGGCGTCGGCCTCGGCAGTCAGCGCGGCATCGTCGTCGGGAAGGCCCTGGCGGAAGCACGCAGCGAAAGTACCCCTCACGACAGTGCCGCGATCGCGACGCGGAGGATGCCGTCGGCGCCGTCGAGGGCGCGGGCCGAGGCATCCGGCGAGGCGCCCGTGGCGATCATCAGCATCGCGAGCTTGACCGATCCTCCCGCCGCATCCAGGGCCGCGGAGGCCTGGTCGACCCCTGCGCCGGTGAGCTCCGTGACGGTGCGGATCGAGCGCGCGCGCAGCTTCTCATTGGTCGCCTGAAGATCGACCATGACGCCCTGATAGGTCTTGCCGAGCTTGATCATCGACAGCGTGGTGAGCATGTTCACCACGAGCTTCTGGGCTGTTCCCGACTTCAGACGCGTCGATCCCGAGATGAACTCCGGCCCTGTGACCACCTCGATCGCGATGTCGGCGACGGCACCGATCTCGGATGCCGGATTCGAGGCGATCGCCACGGTGAGGGCGCCCACTCCGCGAGCGAACTCCAGCCCGCCGACGACATAGGGGGTGCGACCCGACGCCGAGATCCCGACGACGGCATCACGATCGGTGAGCCCGAGCTCGCGCAGCGAATCCGCTGCCGCCGCGTCATCGTCTTCGGCGTTCTCGACCGCCGACCGGATCGCCGTCTCGCCGCCGGCGATCAGCCCCACCACCATGTCGGGGTCGGTGCCGAACGTGGGAGGGCACTCACTGGCGTCGAGAACCCCGACGCGGCCCGCGGTGCCGGCACCGAGGTAGATGAGACGCCCGCCGGATCGGAACCGCTCGGTGATCGCGTCGACGGCCGCCGCGATCTCCGCACTCCGCTCGCCGACGGCTGCCGGAACGCGGTGGTCCTCCGCGTTCATGCGCCGCACGAGCTCGTGGGTGTCGAGCAGGTCGAGGTCGCCGCGTTCGGTCGTCGACGCCTCGGTGCCGAGCGTCGAGAGGACGTCGAGGAGGGCAGTCAGTCTGGCGTGTTCATTCGGCACGATGCACGAACCTTTCATGGGGAAGATCGGCGCGCTCGGCGAGCAGGAGCGCTCCGTCGAGGGCGTCTCCGGACGAGGCCGCGACCGTGCGGCCCGCGGCGCGGAGAGCCTGGGCGAGCGACTCGCGGAACCAGACATGGTCGGTGAGCCCGCCATGCAGCGCGATCTCGCGGCTGCTCGACGAGGCCGCGACAGCCGACGCGACGAGCAGGCGGATGCCCTCGGCGGCGATGCTCGCGGACACGGCATCGCCGCTCTCCGCCGCATCGAGAACCAGCGGGGCCAGTGTCGCGAGGCGGCGTGGCACCGGCCCGTCCATCGATACCCAGGCGGGAATCGCGGCGGGGTCGCCGATCGTCGCCGCGACCGCATCAGTGAGGACGGTGACGGGCGCGAGCCCGACCGAGGCGCGCAGGACGGCACGCAGCGCCTCGCGTCCGAACCAGGATCCGCTGCCGAGGTCTCCGAGCTCCGGACCCCACCCGTCGACGAGCGCGGCCACGCCGCCGTCGATGCCGAGCGCCGCAGCCCCCGTTCCCGCGATCAGCAGCACGCCGGCGCCGCCTGTGAGAGCTCCGGCATGGGCGGACACGACGTCCGAGGTCACCGCGACGGGCACGCGGAAGGCATCGGCCAGCGCGCGGGCGAGGTCGTCTGCGGCCTCTGGCGCCGCCCAAGCTCCCGCGGCGCCCACCGAGACGGCTGAGATCGGTGCGTCGAGATGATCTCTGATCGGCAGGATCGCGGCGAGCGCTGCAGCGACACCGTCGGCGGCAGCGAGACCGGGAGCCCCGATGCCGTCGTACACCGACCGTCGGCGCGCTCGACGCTCGGCGGCGGGCGCGTCGGAGGACTCGGCGAGCACGGCCCGGCAGCGCGACTTGCCGAGGTCGACGGCGACGAGGGCACGCGAAGAGAGCATGGAAATACTCTACGCTTGAGCACCCCCTCATGAAAGAATTGTTCAGACGCACGAAATCCGCCTCTGACGCAGGAGAGCCATGAGCATCCAGACGACGATCGCCTCGGCCGCCGAGAAGCTTCCGCCGTCTCTGGCACGCATCGCTCGGACGATCGCCGATGATCCCACTATCGTCGTCGACAGCACGATCACCGAGATCGCGGCGAGATGCGACACCTCGGTCGCCTCGGTCGTCCGCTTCTGCCGCACCATCGGCGTGAACGGCTACGCCGCGCTGCGGATGGCGCTGGCCACCGAACTCGGCCGCGAATCGGTGCAGTTCCCCGCGGCATCCGGTTTCGGCTCCGAGATCTCCGCAGCGGACACCCTGCGGGAGGCGACGGCGAAGGTCGCCGCGCTCGAGCTTCTCGCGATCGAGGAGACCATCGCGAACCTCGACTACGACGACCTCGCGGCCGCGGTCGAGGCGATCGACGACGCCGACCGCGTCCTGCTCTTCGGGATCGGCGCGAGCGGACAGGCGGCAGCGGATCTCGGCCGCAAGCTGCTCCGCATCGGACATGCCGCGATCGTCCTCACGGACGCCCACGAGGCGAGCGCTGCCGCAGCACTCGGAGCACGGAAGACCGTGGCCATCGGGTTCTCCCACTCGGGAACGACCCGCGAGACCGTGCACTTCCTGCAGACGGCACGGGCTGCATCCGCCACCACGATCGGCGTCACGGGCGGCCCCGCATCGCCGCTCGCCGAGAACTGCGACCATGCCCTGCTCACGCGGGCGCGCGAACCTCGTCTCCGCGCCGGCGCGATGGTGAGTCGCATCGCCCAGCTCGCTCTGGTCGACTGCCTGTTCGTCGGCGTCGCCCAGCGCCGGCACGCGCACACCATCCACGCGCTGCAGCGAACCGCGGACGCCACGCAGTCGCTGCGCTGAGGATCGCTGCTCAGACCGGGGTCGGACCGGGCAGGCGCCCTTCGCGCGCCGATCCCTCAGGCTGCGCCGATCCCGCAGGGTGCGCCGATGCCGCAGGCCGCGCCGATCCCGCAGGGTGCGCCGATGCCGCAGGGTGCACGGACCCTGCGGTCCGGAGGAACACGATGATCCAGCTGAAGATCAGCACGGCCGCGATCAGCTCGACCGCCGTGAGGTTGTAATACCCGACGGCGAAGAACACGCCGAGCAGAACGATCACGAGCACGTAGGTCCACCCGAGCACGACGAACACCCGCGGGATCGTGCGCACGAACCAGGGCAGCCCCACGACGATCACGGCGAACGCCACGGTCATCCCTGTCGCGACGGTGTTGTGCAGGAGGAAGAACTCGTCGACCGGGAAGATCCCGACACATGCGAGGAAGATCCCGATCAGGATCAGGCCGCCTCGCACGACGCGCCGTCCACGACGATCGGCGTGGTCGTCGACCGGCAGGCCGGCGGTCGCATAGCGGGCGATCGTCGTCACCAGCACCCCGGCGATGATCAAGGTGGCGTTGAAGGCCACCGACGCGCTGTTGCTGCTCATCCCCAGCGCCGACAGGTTGTCCTGCCACCAGTGCACATCGCTGGAGGCCAGCATCGCCGCGAACGCACCGACCACGAGGAAGACCGCCAGAACGAGGGAGAGCACCATCGGCGTGAGCGCCACCGCGCTCAGGAACGTCACGTAGGCGGTCAGGGCGAACGCGACAGCCACCAGGATCGCTCCGGGGAAGGCGAACACAGGGGCATCGGTGAAGCTGCGATCGAGCAGTTCGGCGATTCCGAGCCATCCGAGATAGGCGATCGCCCCGTGGGCGAAGGCGATGGCAGCCAGGTCGTACCAGCGCAGTCGGTCCCCCGGAACGCTGAATCCGTCGCGGGTGCCGTCGGGCGCCGGCACCGCAGGTCGCACGACGAGACGCCCGAGTGCGAACGCCAGCACGGCGGTGATGGCGCCACCGTAGGCGGCGAATGCGCCGATCGAGCCGGAGCCGCTGATCGCCATCTCGTGACCCCAGAAGACCGGCCACCCGATCGCGAAGCCGAGCACGAAGAACGCCGCCCCCACGATGAGCGCGGTGGCCTCGAAGACCGCATCCGCCGTGTCGGGTCCGCGCAGCTGACGCAGGACCTGCATGACCTTCTCACCGAGATATCGCATCGCTGGCCTCCGCCCCACATCATAGAAGCCTCGCCCTTCGGACCGCGCCGGTGATAGCATCACGGCACGGATCGTATACAACGTCGTCGTTCCACCACCCGAGGTGATCAGTCATGAACGGTGCACTCGCCGCCCCCGCCGAATCGGTGTCGACGCTCGTCGCGCGCAACATCAGCGAGTTCCGGGCAGCCGTCTCGGAGTCCTTCGTGCCGCTTCAGGTGACGACGGCCGGACCAGACCACTTCCGCGGAATCATCCGAGGCGCCTCGGTCGACGAGGTGCACGTCAACGAGGTGCGGGCCACCTCGCACATCGTCGAGCGGACGCCCGAGCTCATCGCGCGCGGCGACCGGTCGTATTTCAAGCTCAGCCTCATGCTCGCGGGCACCGGGATGCTCATCCAGGACGACCGGGAGGCCGTGCTCCAGGCCGGGGACCTCGCCGTCTACGACACCGACCGTCCGTACTCCCTGGTGTTCGACGACGATTTCCGCACGATGGTCGTGATGTTCCCCCAGCACCTGATCAGCCTGCCTTCGGACATGATCGGCCAGCTCACCGCGGTGCGCATCTCGGGCCAGGGCGGCCTGGGCGGAATGGTCGTGCCGTATCTGACGCAGCTCGCCGGCAACCTCGACCAGCTCGCCGGCACGACCGGCGCGCGGCTGGCGCACAGCGCACTCGACCTCGTCACCACCGTGTTCACGCGCGAGCTCGGTCTCGACGAGGTGTCGGCCGACCCCCATCGCGCGCTCGTGCAGCGCATCCGCTCGTACATCGATCGCAACCTCGCCTCGACGGACCTCGGACCCGCGACCATCGCATCGGCGCATTTCATCTCGACCCGTCACCTGCACGGCCTGTTCCAGGAGCAGGGAGTGACGGTCTCGACCTGGATCCGCACGCGGCGCCTGGAGCAGTGCCGTCGCGATCTGCTCGACCCGATGCTCGCGGACCGACCCGTCGCCGCGATCGCGGCCCGATGGGGCTTCGTGGATGCCGCGCACTTCAGCCGCGCATTCAAGTCGGCGTTCGGCATCTCCCCCAGCGAGTACCGCGCGACGCACTGAGCGCAGCGCGGCGGCGCGAGGCCCGTTCTTGCCCTGCAGGGCACGCCGGTTGACTGTCGGCGCGCGATGGCGCCGCTTCTCTTGAGCGGATGCCGCGCCGAGCCTGAGCATGAGGCAAGCACACCGCGAGGATGCGGTGCCCGGAGCGAGGACGCTCCGCCGCATGCGACGTCAGGACCCCCATGGCCGCCCCTGTCACGACCGATCCCGCACTCGACGAATGGCGCACGTACGACGAGTTCGCCGCCGGGATCGACACCTTCCGACTGCCGAACACCTCGCTGAACGGCAGCTCGCTCGTCCTCACGCTCGACGACGGGTCCACCCTCGCGCTGAATTTCGATGCCGTCGCCGTGACGTGGGAGGGGCTCGGCGCGTCGGGCACCGACCCGTACGACGCTGTCGCGGTGCGCGACGATGTCGTCTTCGTGAACATCCCGCTCGAGAGCCGCGAACGAGAGGCGATCACCGTCGTCTATTCGACCTCGACCCACCGCGCCACCGTCGTGCGCTCACGGATCGCGGCCCAGGCCGTGGAGGGCACACCGCAGGTGGGTCAGGACTTCTGGGCCGCGACGACCGATGGCGGCGCCGCGACGGGCGAGGTGCCCGGGCCGAGCCGTGACCTCATCGGCAAGCGCAACGTCTACCGCTACAGCCCGCACCACCTCTACGAGCACGTCTACATCTCGAGCCAGCGCTATGCGTGGCAATGCCTCGAGGGCGTGCAGCGGGGCCACGGCGACATGGACCTGTCGACCGTGTGGAAGTTCGCCGACGGCCTGTACCTCTTCTGCTTCCGCGAGTTCCGGATCGCCGTCGCGAGCGTCTGGCTGCACGACCTCGGCTACCAGCTGATGACGACGGGAATCTTCCTCGGCCTCAACGGCGACGGCGACGCCGAGCACTCCCGCGGCGGCGGTCACATCTACCCGCTCGGGTCGGTCGACTATCCCGACGCCCAGCCCGTCTGAGCCCACCACGAGATCCAGGAGAGGACTCCCCATGAGCAACGCCGACATCATCGCGGAGCACTATGCGGCCAGCGACCGCGGCGACCTCGACGGCATGCTGGCGCCGCTCGCCGACGATGTGAGCTGGACCGAGGCCGCCGGCTTCCCGTACTCCGGCACGTACATCGGGCCGGATGCGGTCGCCGCCGGCGTCTTCCAGCGCATCCAGGACGAGTGGGACGACTACACGGTCGCGATCGACGAGGTCGTCGACGGCGGAGACGTGGTCGTCGGCATCGGCACCTACTCGGGCACGTACCGCGCGACCGGCCGCTTCTTCGCCGCTCGCGTCGCGCACGTCTGGCGCCTGGTGGATCACAGGGTCGTCGCATTCGAGCAGTTCACCGACACCGAACTGGTCAACCGCGCGCTGCGCGACTGACCACAGCACGACAAGCACACGAGAGGCAGGAATCACATGAACAAGCGAGTATCCGGCGCTGCGGCACTCATCGCCGTGGTGACCCTCACCCTGGCCGGCTGCGCCGGCGGGGACGGCAGCGGTGGCGGTGACGGCGCCCCGATCATCGTCGGCTCCGTGAACACGATCAGTGGACCGGCGACCTTCCCCGAGGCGTCGCAGGCGGCGGCTGCGGTGTTCGACGCCTTCAACGAGGCCGGTGGCCTCGACGGACGCACCATCGAGTACAAGACCCTCGACGACAAGGGCGATCCGGCCACCGCGACCGCCTCGGCACGCGAACTCGTCGGGAGCGACGAAGCGGTCGCTCTGGTCGGATCAGCGAGCCTGATCGAGTGCGAGATCAACGCGAAGTACTACGAGCAGGAAGACATCCTGTCGCTGCCCGGCATCGGCGTGGACACGGGCTGCTTCGCCAGCGACAACATCTCCCCCGCGAACGTCGGTCCGTTCAACGACATGACCCTCACACTGCAGTACGGCTCGGAGGTGCTCGGACTCGACGACATCTGCATCCTGCTGGAGATCGCGGGATCCACCCGCCCCACCTACCAGGCCGCGATCGACAAGTGGACCGAGATCACCGGCAAGGAGCCGAAGTACGTCGATGACACCGTGCCGTACGGCGCCTCCGACTACACGCCCTACATCGTCAAGGCCCGCGAGCAGGGGTGCAAGGCCCTCGCGATCAATCCCGTCGAACCCGATGCGATCGGCCAGGTCAAGGCTGCGAACGCGCAGGGCTGGGACGACGTCACCTGGCTCTATCTGACGAGCGTCTACAGCGAGAACTTCGCGGAGGCGATCGATGACGCCGGTGCCGGGATCTACGTCCCCGCCGAGTTCTACCCGTTCACGGACGACAACGAGATCAACACGGACTGGCGGGAGCTGATGGAGGCCAACGACATCCCCCTGACCTCGTTCAGCCAGGGCGGGTACCTCGCGGCGACCTACTTCATCGAGGTGCTCGAGGGCATGGACGGCGACATCACCCGCGAGACCGTCACCGAGGCGCTGCGGGGAATGGATCCCATCGAGAACCCCATGGTCGGAACGCCCTATGCCTTCGGGACGCAGAACACCGCAGGATGGCCGATCATCCTCAAGTCCGGCACGAACGCCTGGGAGAAGGTCGCCGACGACTGGCTCCGCATCGGCGAGTAGCCGCCCTTCGCCTGCCGCCGAGCGCATTCTCGGCGGCAGGTTCTCCCCCTCACCAGAAAGGACGCCTCATGCTGCAAGGCGCCATCGCCGGTCTCGCCGCCGGCGGACTCTATGCGGTCCTCGGAGTGTGCCTGACCCTGATGTCCCGCCTCGTACGGGTCGTCAACTTCGCCCAGGCGGCGACCGGGATGTTCGGCGCATTCAGCGCCGTGTGGTTCGTCAGCGAACTGGGACTGCCGATCTGGCTCGGCTCCGTGCTCGGCGTGCTCGTCGGCGGGGTGCTCTCCGCCGCCATCGGATGGATCGCCGCGACCTGGCTCTCGGAGGCCTCGACCACCACTCGCTCGGCGATGACCGTGGGCCCTCTGCTCCTGCTCATCTCGATGTCGTTCATCCTCTTCGGCAACAAGCCGCAGCCGTTCACCCCGATCATCGCGGGCCCCGCCTTCTCGTTCGGCGGCGTGGTGATCAGCCAGGTGACCGTCGCGACGGTCGCCATGGCCGTCATCACGGCGGTGGTGGTGCGGATCGTGCTGCGCCGGACACGAGTGGGCACGCAGCTTCGCGCACTGTCAGAGCGCCCCACCACCGCCGAGCTGCTCGGCATCCGTTCCCGCCCGCTCTCGATCGCCGTGTGGTTCGTCACCGGCGTGATCAGCGCGATCGCCATCATGATCGTCGCGCCGTCGCAGTCGAACGACGCGACCAGTCTCGCGATGCTCATCGTGCCCGCCGCAGCCGCTGCGCTGCTCGGCGGCTTCCGCCGTCTCGACCTCGCCGTCGTCGGCGGAGTCGTGCTCGGCGTTCTGGGCGGGCTCGTCGCGCAGATCGACGAGGTCGCGCTCGTGCGCAACTTCCTCCCGTTCCTGTTCATCGTCGTCCTGCTCCTGTGGACGCAGCGCAAGGAGGTGTGGGATGCCGCTCGCTGACCGTCCCTGGTTCCGTCTGTCCTGGCCCCTCGCCGTCGCCGCAGCGGCGGTCGGCGTGGGTGCCCTCCTGAGCGCGGCGCTCCCGGGGTACTTCGTGTTCCTCGCGATCAGTGCGGTCGTCGCAGCCATCGCGATTCTGGGCCTGGGCATCGTCACCGGCTCCGCCGGCATGATCGCGCTGTGCCAGCTCACGTTCGCCGCCGTCGGCGCCTGGATCGTGTCGCTGCTCAACGTCATGCAGGCGCCGGGCGGCTTCGTCGTCTGGCTCGTGCTCGGCGGCATCGCGGCCGGTCTCGTGGGCATCCTCGTCGGGCTTCCTGCGCTGCGGCTGCGCGGGGTGAACCTCGCCGTGGTCACGCTCGGGTTCGCCGCCGCGGCGGATGTCACCCTCGTACAGATCCAGTTCCCCGGGTCGGCAGACGGCACCGCTGTGGAGCGGCCGTCGCTGTTCTCGAACGACCGCGAGTTCTTCTTCCTCTCGGTGGTCGTGCTCGCCGTCTGCGCGCTGGGGGTCTTCTTCCTGCAGCGCGGTCGATGGGGATCGAGCTGGAAGGCGGTCGCCTTCTCGGAACGCGGCACCGCAGCGGCAGGACAGAGCGTGCAGAGCGCCAAGCTCACCGCGTTCGCCGTCTCGGCCGCGCTCGGGGGCATCGCGGGAGGGCTTCTCGCCGGTCAGGTGCAACTCCCGTTCGCATCGAGCTTCACCCCGCTGCAGTCGCTCGCGCTCTACGTCCTCGCCGTCATGTCGGGTGCGCATCTGATCGACATGGCGATCCTCGGCGGCATCCTGTGGGTGCTCGTCCCCGAGCTGCTGAAGCGCTGGGGCGTACCCCAGGACTGGGCGTTCGTGGTCTTCGGCGTGCTCGGCGTGCAGGCGCTGACCAGTGGCACCAACCTCGGCCAGGGCATCCGCAATCTGATCTGGAAGCGCGCGGATCGCAAGACCGCATCCGCGTCGCTGACGGCGCTGCCTCCCGATGCCGATGCAGAGGATACGGCGATCACGACCACGACCACCGCGACCGTCGACGAACGCGCACTCGACGGCGCGCCCGTGCTGACCGTCGACGGGCTCACCGTGCAGTTCGGTGCTCTCAAGGCGTTGGACGACGTGTCGTTCCAGGTGCCGGCGGCGTCGATCATGGGCCTCATCGGTCCGAACGGAGCAGGCAAGTCGACCTTCGTCGACGCGATCAGCGGCTTCCTGCCGAAGCACGGCGGACGAGTGCTGCTCGGCGATCGCGACCTCGCCGGCCTCTCGCCCACTCGTCGCGCACGGCTCGGGCTGCGCCGGACCTTTCAGCAGGACAGGGTGCCGCCGGCTCTCACGGTCGGCGCGTACGTGAGGTTCGTCGCTCGGCGTCGACTCGCCGCATCCGACATCGATGAGGTTCTCGAGTTCTTCGGCTGCCCCCCGGCGGGCGCGCGCCTGTCGAGCGTCGACGTCGGCACCAGGCGACTCGTCGAGGTGGCGGCGAACGTGATCTCGCGGCCGCGGCTGCTGATCCTCGACGAGCCAGCGGCCGGCCTGTCGCACGATGAGCACCTCGCTCTCGCTGCACGACTGCGGGAGCTGCCCGCTCGCTATGGCGTGGCGCTCATCATCATCGAGCACGACCTCGACCTCGTGCGCTCGGTGTGTCCGACGCTCACCGTGCTCGACTTCGGTCGGGTGCTGGCAAGCGGCCCACAGGCTGAGGTGCTCGCGAACCCGGAGGTCGTGAAGGCGTACATGGGAGAGACGGAGCTGTTGAAGTGAGCGAACTGGTGCTGGACGGGGTGACGGTCAGCCGTGGCGCGGGTCCGGTGATCTCGGATGTGTCGCTGACCGTGCGCGGCGGCGAGGTTCTGGCACTCGTCGGACCGAACGGGGCCGGCAAGACGAGCCTCATCGAATCGGTGTCAGGGGTGACCCCGCACTCGGCGGGATCCCTGCTGCTCGACGGCGAGCCGATCGACAAGCTGTCCAGGGTGTCGAGGGCCCGACGCGGCATCGTGCACATCGAGCAGGGCCGAGCCGTGTTCCCGTCGCTCACGGTGCGCGAGAACATCGCGCTCACCGCGCGGACGCCGGCGGAGCAGGATGCCGCGCTCGCCCAGTTCCCTGAGCTCGAGAAGCGCATCGACTCCCCCACTGCGCTGCTGTCGGGGGGCGAGCAGCAGATGGTCGTGCTGGCGCGTGCCTTCGCCGCGAAGCCGCGGATCCTGTTGATCGACGAGATGTCGCTGGGGCTCGCGCCCGTGGTGTTCATGCGGCTCATGCCCATCGTGCAGTCGATCGCCGAGTCCGGTGTCGGGGTGCTGTTGGTCGAGCAGTTCACCCAGCTCGCGCTCGGACTCGCTCGCGAGGCCGTGGTGGTGGCCGGCGGCCGCGTCTCGTTCCAGGGCACCGCGGAGGCGTTGAAGGAGGATTCGCAACTGCTGCATCGCGCGTACCTCGGTGGGTGATGCGGTCGGCTCGGGTCGGGCTCGGTCTTGGTGGTTGCCTCGGCGTTCGGATGCTGCCTCGGCGTTCGGGTGCTGCCTCGGTGTTCGGATGCTGCGCAGTAGCCTGAAGAGATGACCGAGACCATCAGCGCCCGCGCCGTCCTGCTCGACATGGACGGCACTCTCGTCGACTCGACGGCTGTCGTCGAAAGGCTGTGGCTGGCATGGGCTGAGCCTCACGGCATCGCTCCAGAGACCGTCCTGAGCGTCGTGCACGGTCGTCAGGGCCATCAGAGCATGGCGATCATGCTGCCGGAGCGCGACCACGAGATCAACATCCGCGAGAACGCCGTGATGCTGGCCAACGAGAGCAAGGACGTCGATGGCGTGATCCCGATCGAGGGGGCGGATGCTCTGCTCGCAGCCCTGCTTCCGTACCCGCACGCGATCGTGACCTCGGCTGACGTGACGCTGATGAACGCTCGCATGGGACAGGCCGGCCTGACCGTGCCTGCGTTGACGGTGACCGCTGAGAGCGTGTCGGCGTCGAAGCCCGACCCCGAAGGCTTCCTGTTGGGCGCGAAGCTGCTCGGCGTGGACCCTGCCGACTGCGTGGTGTTCGAGGACTCCGGTGCGGGCATCCAGGCCGCGCACGCTGCGGGCATGCGGGTGATCGGCGTCGGCTCGCATGCGACGTCTCATCAGCCCACCTTCCATGTCGACGACCTCACCCAGGTCGGCGTGATCCCGACGGCGGACGGATTCGAACTCTCAATCCGGTGAGCCGCTGAGCCGCTGAGCCGCTTGTCGCCCGGTGATTCGTTGTCATCCGGCGCGAGCGAGCTGCACGGGGGTGTTCGCTCGAGGTGCGCTGAGTCGCGGGGTGCGCCAGCGTTGTTCAGGATCCCACCAGTTCGGCCCGCGGACTTCGGGGAGCCCGTGGTTCATGCGGATCTCCCACTGCGACGTGCCGAGAGATCGGTGATGCCACCAGCACAACGGCACACCGTTATCCGTATGCGTCGGGCCGCCGCGGGCGTGCTCGGTGACATGGTGGATCTCGCACCACGACGCCGGAACATGACACCCGGGGATGAGGCATTCTTTGTCACGAGCGATGATCGCCCGGCGTTGATGCACGGTGAACACCCGGTCGGTGGTGCTGATCCCGATGATCCGCCCCTCGTCCATCAGCACCCGTTGGATCACCCCGCCGCACGCGGTCTGCGCGGCGACGGAGATGGGCACGTGGGCTCCGGATCCGGGGATCGTCGCCCACCCACCGTTGCCCGCCGCGTCGGAGGTCGCCCGGCCGAAGGCTGAGCCGGAGTGATGCGTGGCGAGGTCTCCCGCGTCGACGGTGACGACGAGCACCGGTGAGGCGCCGCCCAGTGTCGGCATCTCCTTGTGGCGGGCGGCGATCGCGAGAGCCGCGGCGAGCGCATCGTGGCGCTTCTGAGAGGCGGTGCGATCATCGAGCACGCTGCGCTCATCCGAATTGAACGGGTCGGCGTTGCTGGCGGGAGTGAAGAACACCCCGGGCGTCGGCGGTCCGTCTCCCTTCGGGTTGAGAATCGCGTCGAGGATGAGCTGCAACTGGGCGGCGGCGTCAGGAGTGAGGTATCCGCGAATCGCGTGCATCCCGTCCTTGAGACGTCCGATCGTGATCCCGCGCTTGCGGCGAGCATTCTCGTCCTTGGGTTCTTCGCCATCCGGGTCGAACATCGATGCAAGATCCTCCGCGAGGGCTTTCAGATCCTGCGCGGTGGGTGCCGGACCGGACGCATCCGCCTCAGCATTCGCATTCGCATCCGCATCCGCATCGGCTCCGGGGTCAAGGCCGTGACCGCGTGCACACCCGGCCAACGCGACATCCGCTGCCAACCGCTGATCCACCGTCAGCCGGTCCCAGACCCGTTCGATCGGTCCCGTCGCCGCGAGGAAACCAGCGATGCCGACCACACCGTCGAGGAGCGCCACACGCATCTCCGACCACCGCGCCGGCATCCGCTCGCCCGCCAGACTCATCGGCCGCCGCACCGCATCGACGACCCTGTCGATGCGCGACGCACCGCGCGCATCGACCCGCACCGTCCGCTGCAACAACTCGTTCAGGCCGCGGCACCCTGCCGAATGCGGGAAGTCGCCCGCGTCCCCGGTGGCGACGGTCGCGACGATGAGCGCCTCAGCCCGTCGGAACACCGCTCCAGCCGCCTGCAACACAGTGACACGGTCGGCGTCAGTCAGCCCCGCCAACGCGTCGTCGGACAGCAGCGCATCGAGGTCGGCGACGACCCGATCCAGGAGTTTCTCCGTGCTGTTCATACCCGTCAGTCAACCTCGGACCACCGACATCGGAGACCCCAAGACTCCCGGATTCACCCCAGGTCAGAATATGTATTCCGATCTCCCGGAATGGCGCGCCAGGAGCGTCTCGAGGCTGCAGAGCGCCAGAGCGCAGGGCGAGGGGGCACAGAGCGGCAGAGCACAGAGCCCGCGCGCTCCCCCTACATCCCGGCCCGGTCGAACGCGATCGTCGGCACATCCACGACGTGCGATCCGCCGTCGGCCACGATCACGGCACCCGTCACATATGACGACTCCCCCGACCCCAGGAACCGCACGACCGACGCGATCTCCGCCGGCCGCGCAGGACGCCGCAACGGCACATCCGCGGTCACCGTCGCATACGCCTCTTCCCGAGATCCCAGTCCGGCATGGGTGGCGAACTCGTCCATCTCGTCGTCGGCCATCGGTGTCTGCACCCACCCGGGGCACACCGCGTTGACGCGCACACCCTGTCGCCCATAGTCGCGGGCGAGGGTGCGCGTCAGGCCGATCAGCGCGTGCTTGCCCACCGTGTACCCGGCCACCGAGGGCCCCGCGAAGAGCCCGGCCAGCGACGACACGATCACGATCTGCCCCTTCGCCTCGATCAGCGCCGGCAACGCCTCTCGCGCCATGACGAACGCGGTGGTGAGGTTCGCCCGGATCGCCGCGTCCCAGCTGTCGTCGTCGGTGTCGGCGACCGGCGAGAACCCATGTCCGCCGGCATTCGCGACCAGCACGTCCAGTCGCCCGAACGTCGCGAGCACCTCTGCCACCGCTGCCTGCGCCGAGGCGGTGTCGGCGGCATCCGCGATGATCGGGTGAGCGCCGACCGCGTCAGCCACCGCGCGCAACGGCTCGGGGCGACGCCCGACGACCACGACGTGCGCCCCTTCAGCGGCATACCGTTCGGCGATCGCGGCGCCGATGCCGGTCCCTCCCCCGGTGATGACGATGACGCGCCCCGAGACCGTCGATCCGACTGCAATTCCCATGTCTGCTCCTTCTCTCCCTGCGCTCGCGCGCAGATCCGTCGTCCCCGAGGTCATCAGGCCGGGAATCCTGATCGGGCCGAGTACCCGAAGTCACTGAGGAGGGTCGCGCCGTTGATCGCTCGGCTGCGCGGTGAGACGAGATACAGCACGTGAGACGCGACATCGTCGGCCGTCTGCACCTCGAAAGGCGGAGAGACGAACGCGTCCGCGCCGAGGTCTCCGCGGCTCATCGGGGTGTCGACGATCGACGGCGCCACCGTGTTCACCCTGATTCCGGTGCCGGTGAGGTCGACCGACAGAGACCGGCCCAGTTGCACGAGCGCGGCCTTCGATGCACAGTACGGCGCCATGCCGGGCGAGGACACGAAAGCGGAGTCGCTCGCGATCAGGACGACGGATGCCGACGACGACGCCCGCAGCGCGGGAAGCACCTGTCGCAGAACCAGGAACGCCCCGGTGACGTTGACCGCGAACACGGCGTTCCAGTCGCGGAGGGAGATCTGCTCGATCGACGACCCGACAGGACCGGAGATCCCCGCGCAGCACACGACCGCGTCCACCCCGCCGAGCTCCTCGACGGATGCCGAGACGGCCGCAGCCACCTGAGGCTCCTCGGTGACGTCCGCCACACACAACACGGCGTCGCGGCATCCGCGTGCCGTCTCTGCGAGGGCATCTGCGTCCCGGTCGAGGAGCGCCACGCGCACCCCCTCCGCGGCGAGCGCGAGGGCCGTCGCGCGGCCGATGCCGCTCCCGGCGCCGGTGATCAGCGCCGTGGTGCCGGTCAGCTGCAGGTCCATGATCTCCTCGAGACGTCACCGCTGCGCCGGCGGCGCTCCGCGAGGACGGCGGTGTCATCACCGTCATCCTGCTCCGCGGATTCCGCGCCGGAAACACGACCAGACCGGCTGTGCGCGCTGGCACCATCGTCCTTCGCTCAGGGTCAACCGGCGGGGTCCCGACGCGAGCAGACTCGCTGTATCGACGAACCCCTCGTCGTCGATGCCGTGCCGACACGGCCGTCACCGAGCAAAGGAGCTGCCGTGGCAGACCCGATCTCCGCGTCCACGACGCAGCACGACCACACCTCTCTCCGCCCCGGCGCCCTGGGCGTCGCGGGAATCGTCTTCCTCGTCCTCGCCGCCGTCGCGCCACTCACCGGCATCGTGGTCGTCGCCTCGCTCGCGATCGCCCTCGGGAACGGCGGCGGCACGCCGATGGCCTTCTTCCTCGTGGCCGCGATCCTGCTGCTGTTCGCGGTGGGATACGCACAGATGTCGAAGCAGCTGGTGAACGCCGGAGGGTTCTATGCCTTCGTCGTGAAGGGTCTCGGCCGCACGGGTGGTCTGATCGCCGGCCTGATCGCCACGCTGGGGTACAACTTCTTCGTCGTCGGCACGATCGGCACCAGCGGCTTCTTCATGCAGAACATCATTCGCGATCTCACCGGGCTCGACGTGCACTGGCTGATCTGGGGTCTGCTCTCCATCGCGGTGTGCTTCGTCCTCGCACGCGTCGGCGTCGACTTCTCGTCGAAGATCCTCGGCGTGTGCCTCGTGCTCGAGGTGCTGATGCTCGTGATCTTCGACATCTCGGTGCTCGTGCAGACCGGCTACGACGTGGCCGCCTTCAGTCCCGAGGCCGTGTTCTCGGGGTCGCTGCCGATCGGCCTCCTCCTCGCCGCGACGGGCTTCCTCGGCTTCGAGGCGACCGCCCTGTTCAGCGAGGAGGCGAAGCAGCCGCTGCGCACGATCCCTCGGGCGACCTACACCTCGATCATCGCGATCGGCGTGATCCTGGGCGTCACCACGTGGGCCGTCGTCAGCGCGACCGGCGTGGCGCAGGCACAGGCCACGGCTCTCGAGCACCTGCCCACCGGTGATCTGATCTTCATGCTGTCTGAGCAGTACCTCGGCGGACCGTTGACCACCGTGATGATGATCCTTCTGCTGGTCAGCCTGTTCGCCGCGATGCTCGCGTTCCACAACTCCGCGACGCGCTACCTCTACTCCCTCGGACGCTCGCGGATCCTGCCCCGTGCGCTCGCCCGGACGCGCTCCAACGGCGCCCCGCAGCTGGCCGGGATCGTGCAGGCGTCATTCGCGGCGATCGTGGCGATCATCTTCGCGATCGCCGGAGCTGACCCGATCCTCACACTGGTCCCCGCGATGCTGGGCTTCGGCACCCTGAGCGTACTCATCCTGCAGGGCCTCGCCGCGATCTCGATCGTCGTGTACTTCCGCCGTGCCGGCGATCCACGATGGTGGAGCACGTTCATCGCTCCCGGAATCGGATTCCTCGGCATCGCCGCGATCTCGGTGCTGGCGATCGTGAACTTCAACATCGTCGCTGGCTCCGAAGAGCTCGCGATCCGACTGATGCCGTTGCTGCTCGTGGTGGCGCTGATCGGCGGCATCGTCTACGGCGCCTATCTGAAGCGATCGAAGCCGGCCGTCTACGAGGGCCTCGCATCCGACCTCGAGCGATTCAGCGACCGCTGACGCTTCCCGCAACCCGCAGCCACTCACATCCCCGAGGAGAGACATGACGACCCTGAACCCCGCAGACACCTCCACCTGGCTTCCGCTCGAAGGGCTCGCCCCGGGTTTCGACGCCAACAAGGCTCCGCACACGACCGCGTTGAGCGGTCGAGAGATCACGGTCGTGGACGCGCGGGGAACCCGCATCTCGCACCGGTTCTCCGACACCACCGTCGCCTGGGACTACCGTCCCGGCGCCGATGACTCCACGGCGCGCGCGTCCGACACCGACGACTACGAGGCCTTCGAGGTCGACGACGACCTGTACTTCGTGCAGTTCCACCACAACTACCTGCCGAACGAGGCCGTGTCTCTGATCGTCGACCTGCGCCATGGTCGCGCCCTCGCCGTCATCTCGGTGATCCTGCCCGCGCCCGAGCAGGGGCGCACCCGCGTGCAGCACGTCTTCGCACCGAGCATCATCGACGGGGCGACGGTGACGGGCACAGAACCCGCGCCGACGACGACGCTCATCGGCCGCCGGGTCGAATGGGTCTACAGCGAAGAGCACGCCTACGAGCACGTCTACCTCTCCGAGCGCTGGTACTCATGGCAGTGCCTCGCCGGCCCCGAGCGCGGGCTCGCCGACACCGACGAGAACAGCGTGTGGGAGGTGCGCCCCGGGATCTATGTCTTCGCCTGGCGCGAGAAGGTCATCCCGTGCGCGTCGGTCACGATCGCCGACCACCGCGACGTGAACGCGATCCGCTCCCATGGAGTGCTCTTCGGGCTCGACGAGTCCGGCGAGGTCCCCACGCACTTCACCTTCGGCGCTCACGGCCGACTGCTCTCGACGACCCATCACGCCGACGGGCTCGAGCCGGCACACTTCGGAGCCCTCTGAGATGGCGGCGGCCGAGCTCATCGTCACGGGCTCGGTGATCCGCACGTCGGATCGCCGGGCACCGATCGTCGAGGCGTTCGCCGTGCGCGACGGGCGGATCCTCGACGTCGGCACGAGGGCCGAGATGCGCGCGCACCAGGGCCCGGACACGCGGATGCTGGATGTCGGCGATGCCGCGGTCTACCCGGGCTTCGTCGACGTGCACAACCACCACGCGCTCGCCGGGCGCACCGAGCTGTTCGAGCTGTCGCTGCCGCCATCGCTGGCCCTCGACGACGTCCTCGACCTCGTGCGCGACAAGGCGAGCGTCCTGCCACCGGACGCGTGGATCGTCGGCGGCCCGGTGTCGACGACCCTGCTGCCGACGCTGGCGAACACCGCGACCAGGCTGCGTCTCGATGAGGCAGCCGGCGGACGCCCCGTCGTGCTCGTCGAGGACTCGAGGCACAACAGGTGGGCGAGCACGAAAGCCCTGGAGCTCGCGGGCATCACCGGTGACAGCATCCCCTCCGGCGGAGTCACCGTGCTCGATCCCGACGACGGGACGCCGACCGGGGTATTGCTCGAGGCAGCGGGGATCCCGGTGCAGGAGGCCTACGACCGCAGCGGCGGGCTGACCGACGAGCAGCACGTCGCGGCTTCTCGCCGCGGCGTCGAGATCCTCAACTCCTTCGGCATCACGACCTTTCAGGATGCCGGGGTGTCGGTCGACATCCTGACCGCGCTCGCAGCCCTCGATCGGCAGCACGAGCTGAACGCCTGGGTCGTGTCGTCGCTGCTGATCAACGACGAGATCTTCGGCTTCGATCCGATCGGCGCCGCTCTCATCGATCTCGGCGAGCAGTTCCGCACCCCGCACCATCGCCCGGACTTCGTGAAGATCTTCCTCGACGGCGTGCCGCCAGCGCGGACGGCGTCGTTCCTCGAGCCGTACGTGGCGGATGCCGTGCACGGCGCGCACTTCCACGGCGAGACGACGATGGACTTCGACGAGCTGCACACCTGGCTGCGGTCGGTGGCCGAGCGCGGACTCGGCGCCAAGGTGCACTGCACGGGCGACGGGTCGGCGCGTCTCGTGCTCGACGTCGCCGAGCGCATCCGGGCCGATGGGTTCACCACCCCGATCCAGATCGCGCACGGGCAGTTCCTCGCCTTCGACGACATCCCGCGATTGCGCGCCCTCGACGTCTCGGCCGACATCTCGCCGTTCATCTGGTTCCCCGGGGTGATCCCGCAGGCGCTGGCCGAGGTGCTCGGCGAGCGCGCCGAGCACTCGCAACCCAACCGCTCCCTGCTCGATGCGGGCGCGCTCGTCGCCGGCGGCTCGGACTGGCCGGTGAGCGAATCGCCGAACACGCTGGAGGGCCTGCAGGGGCTCGTCACACGCGCCGACCCGCTCGGCCGCGCTCCCGGCGTGCTCTGGCCGGAGCAGGCGATCACGCCCGAGGAGGCCCTGGAGGTCTTCACGATCAACGCCGCGACCGCGATGGGCCTCGGTGCGGAGACCGGGTCGCTCACGCCGGGCAAGTCCGCGGACTTCGTCGTGCTGGCGAGAGATGCGATCGCGGGTCCTGCCGACGAGATCGTGCACACCGCGGTGCGCTCCACCTGGTTCGCCGGTCGCGAGGTCTACACCGCGAGCTGAACCTGGCACACCGAAGCCCCCTCCTGCCCGGTGCAGGAGGGGGCTTCGCGTACTGTCCGATGTCAGCGGGCGAGCAGGAATCTCGCGCCCAGCTCGCCGATCATCGCCGCGGGGGCGTTGGTGTTGCCGGTCGGCACGGTGGGGATCACCGATGCGTCGATCACGCTCAGACCCTCGATGCCGCGCACGCGGAGCAGCGGGTCGACGACCGCCTCGGCATCCGATCCCATGCGGCAGGTGCCGACCTGGTGGTGATAGGTGATGGCGGTGCGCCGCACCCAGTCCTCGATCGCGTCGTCCGGCACCTCCGGCCCCGGATACACCTCGGTGGCCCCCCACTCGTCGGCGAGCGCCGGCTGCGCGCCGATCCGGCGGCACTGACGCACGGATGCCGCGAGAGCCGCGACATCCCTGTCGTCTCCGAGCGCGTCGAGGTCGATCAACGGCGCATCGTCCAGGTCGGGGCCGGACAGGGTGAGCGCACCCCGGCTGTGGGGCGTCACGAGGCCAGCCATGAGCGTGAAGCCGTCGTCTCCGCGCGGTTCGAGTTCACCCCACATCGGCACCGAGAAATGGATCGGCTGCGTGTCGGGCTCGGTGAGGTCGTCGCGGCTGCGCCAGAACAGATGCGACTGCGTGACCGAGACGCCGGGCTGCGGCGGCCCCACCGGTCGCTCGGTCGTGAAGATGACCGGCGAGAGCAGGTGGTCGTGCAGGTTCTTGCCGACGCCCGGGGCATCGAGCACGACGGGGATGCCGAGTGCGGCGAGCTCGTCGGCGGGGCCGATGCCCGAGCGCAGCAGGATCACGGGTGATCCGATCGCACCCGCAGACAGCACCACTTCATCGGCGAAGACCTCTTCGGAATCGGCGCCGGAGCCGAGCCGCACTCCGACGGCACGGCCCTCCTCGACGATCACCGAGTGCACCTCGCGCTCGGTCAGGATCGTGAGCCGGTCGACGACGGGCTGCGCGTAGACCATCCAGGTGTTGACCCGCCGGCCGTCGCGCATCGTCACCTGCTGCTGGGAGACGCCGTCGAGAGTGCCGCCGTTGTAGTTCGGATTGCGCGGCAGCCCCTCTTCGACCGCCGCGTCGATGATCGACGCCTGGATCGGCGAGAGCTCGTAGTCGTCGGTGATGGGCAGCACGTCGTGCTCGAGTGCGGCGAAGACCGGTTCGACCGTGCTCCATCCCCAGCCGGTGGCGCCGGCGCGCTCCCACCCGTCGTAGTCGGAGGCGGCGCCGCGCACCCAGATCATCGCGTTGAGCGCATGGGATCCTCCGGTGACCTTCCCTCGCGGCAGGTGCAGTCGGCGTCCGCCCGCGTGCTCCTGCGGAACGGTGAAGAAGTCCCAGTCATCGGCGGAGTGCCAGAGTTCGCCCGCCCTGGACGGGTCGTGGATGGCCGGGTTCGAGTCGTATCTTCCGGCCTCGATCAGCGTGACCTCGACGCCGGCATCCACCAGCCTCCGTGCGACGATCGCGCCCGACGTCCCCGCCCCGACGACGATCGCGGACCTCATGCCTGCGCCTTGCGGCCCGGACCCGACACGACCTGCGTGACCGCGACGGACTTGAGGCCCTCGACGCCGAACTCCAGGCCGTAGCCCGAGCTCTTCACGCCGCCGAACGGCACCATCGGATGCAGCCCGCCGTGCGAGTTGATCCATACCGTGCCGGACTCCATGCGGGTCGCAGCCTCGCGTGCGGCATCGGGATCGCTCGACCACACCGATGCGCCGAGACCGACGTCGACCGAGTTGGCGAACGCGAATGCCTCGTCGACGTCGCTGTACCGGATCACCGGCAGCGCGGGGCCGAACTGCTCCTCCTGCACGAGGGCGGCGTCGTTGTCGACGTCGGCGACGATCGTGGGGCGATAGAACAGCTCGCCCAGTTCGGGGGCCGCCTCGCCGCCCGTGACGATTCGGGCGCCCCGCCCCTTCGCCTCGTCGACCAGCCGCGACACGATGTCGAACTGGGCGCGATTCTGCAGCGGTCCCAGCACGTTGTCCTCGTCGAGCCCGTTGCCCATCGGCACGGATGCCGCGATCTCGGCGAGCGCGTCGACGACCTCGTCGTAGACGGAGTCGTGCACGTACAGGCGCTTCATGGCCGCGCACGTCTGACCGGTGTTGATGAAGGCACCCCAGAAGAGGTCCTGCGCGATCGCGGCCACGTCAGTGCCCGGCAGCACGATGCCGGCGTCATTGCCGCCGAGCTCGAGGGTGAGGCGGGCGAGGTTGCCGGCCGAGCTCTCGATGATGCGACGCCCCGTGGCGGTCGATCCGGTGAACATGATCTTGTCGATGTCGGGGTGCGAGGCGAGACGCGCACCCACCTCGCGGTCGCCGGAGACGCCGATCAGCACGTCGGCGGGAAGCACGTCGTTCATCACCGCCAGCATCGCGAGGACGCTCAGGGGCGTGTACTCGCTCGGCTTCGCGACGACGGTGTTGCCCATGCGCAGCGACGGACCGATCTGCCAGATCGTGATCATGAGCGGCCAGTTCCACGGACCGATCGCACCGACCACCCCGGCCGCCTTGTAGACGAGCTCGGCATGCAGGGTCTCGTCGTCGACGAGCACCTGCGACTCGAGCGGAATCGACGCGTTGGTGCGCAGCCAGGCCGAGCACGCCCCCAGTTCGAAGCGCGCGTTGGGGCCGTTGAGGGGCTTGCCCTGCTCGCGCGAGAGCAGGTGCGCGAGAGCTTCGGCGTTCGCGTCGATCGCGTCTGCCGCGGCGATCAGCAGCTCGCTGCGCTTCTCGTGCCCGAGAGCCTCCCAACCGGGCTGAGCGGCGCGCGCCCGCGCGATCGCCTCGTCGAGGTCGCCGACGGAGTGCTCGGGCGCACGGCCGATGACCTCACGGGTGGCGGCATCCGGTATGTCTCGCCCCGCGCCCTCCGGCGCCTGGATGCGGTCGAGCAGCGCGGCGGCTGCGGGTGCGGCGGATTCGGACATCGGGACTCTCCTTCGAGCGGGACGCGTGCCACGGAACTGGCGGGTCGTCTCATTGTCGAACGCGGTGCGGGAGCGCACTTGTCGAGGAGCGCGCCGCAGATGTCCGAGTGCGAAGGGATGGACTCCTCACCTGCTCAGATCAGAGTGAAGTCCTCGAAGATGAGGGTCGTGCGTGTGGAGCGGATCGAGGGGATGGCCTGAATGTCCTCCAGCACGATGCGGCGGAGGTCTCGCGCGTCGCTCGCCCGCACGAGCAGGATGACGTCGAAGTCACCGCCGACGAGGGCCATGTGCTCGATCTCGGGAATCTTGCGCAGTCGGGCGCTGACCTCCTGCCAGGTGGCCTGCTCGATCGCGAGGGTGACGTAGGCGCTCGCATGGTGACCGAGCAGCACGGGATCGGTGCGCACCGAGTAGCCGGTGATGATGCCCGCATCCGTCAGCCGCTTGATCCGCGCGTGAGCGCCCGCTCTCGAGATGTGCACGGCCTCGGCGATGGCAGTCATCGACGCTCGTGCGTCGAAGCGCAACTGCTCGAGAATCGCGTGATCGGTGTCGTCCAACGTGGTCATGGAACCCCTTCGTCCTCCGCGTGAATTCTGACATTTCGTCACGGAGATCAGCAACCCGATCGCATTCGTCCACGATGCGTCGAATGTTCTTGGACGACTGTCGAGAGGAGAGCATGCTGGCCTCATCGAGTTCGGCAAGGAGGGCGAACGGATGGAACACGCAGATCTGCTCCCGCGCGACACGGCGGTGCAGCTCATCGACGCGGAAGGCGGGGTCGTCGACGACCCGCACTTCCCGCTGCCGGATGCCGACATCCTGCTCACCGCCTATCGCGGTCTCGTCGAGGGTCGCCGCATCAACGATCAGGCGAGCGCTCTGGTGCGTCAGGGCCGCCTCGCCGTGTACCCGTCATCGCACGGTCAAGAGGCCTGCCAGATCGGAGCCGCCCTCGCCCTCGGCGCCGACGACTGGCTCTTCCCCACCTATCGGGACTCGGTAGCGGTGATCGCGCGGGGTGTCGCACCGGCCGAGGCGATGGTGCTGCTGAAGGGCGACTGGCATTCGGGCTACGACGTGCGACAGCATCACGTCGCCCCTCAGGCCACTCCGCTCGCCACCCAGCTGCTGCACGCGGTCGGCTTCGCGTATGCCGCGAAGAA
This sequence comes from Actinomycetota bacterium, assembly GCA_037033305.1. Lineage (GTDB taxonomy): Bacteria > Actinomycetota > Actinomycetes > Actinomycetales > Microbacteriaceae > Microbacterium. The sequence goes on from JAZBLP010000012.1 coordinate 40,994, forward strand.
GCGCGGAGAGAAGACGGTCGTCCTGGCGCTGTGCGGCGACGGTGCGACCAGCGAAGGCGACTTCCATGAGGCCCTCAACTTCGCCGCCGTCTTCCACGTCCCCGTCGTGTTCTTCGTGCAGAACAACGAGTTCGCCATCTCGGTGCCGTTGAGCCGTCAGACCGCCGCACCGTCGCTGGCTCACAAGGCGATCGGATACGGGATGCCGGGGCAGCGCGTCGACGGCAACGACGTCGCCGCGGTGCTGGCCGTTCTCGGCGAGGCTGTCGATCGAGCTCGCGCAGGCGACGGGCCCACGCTCATCGAGGCGCACACGTATCGGATGCAGGCGCACACGAACGCCGACGACGACACCCGCTATCGCGAGCGCGCCGAGGTTCAGGCCTGGGTCGAGCGAGACCCACTTATGCGATTGCGCGTGCACCTGACGACCACCGGAGCGCTCACGGCCGACCTCGAGGCCGAGTACGCGGCGGAGGCCGAGAAGACCGCCGCCGCGATGCGAGAAGCGCTCAACGTCGACGCCGAGATCGACCCGGAAGACCTGTTCCGCTTCGTCACAGAGGCCCGCTCCTCGCAGCGCGAGGAGCAGTGGCAGATGCTGAAAGACGAGATCGAACGCACGCACGACGCAGCCGGAGGTGCACGATGACCATCGCTCACGACGACATCCGCGTCGACACCAGCGCTCTGTCGGTATCGACCATGAGCATGGCCGCCGCGCTGAACCTCGCACTGGCGGATGCGATCGAGAGCGATCCCGATGTCGTCGTCTTCGGAGAGGATGTCGGTGCACTGGGCGGCGTTTTCCGCATCACCGACGGGCTCACGGCGCGATTCGGCGAGGACCGCTGCTTCGACACCCCGCTGGCCGAATCCGGCATCGTCGGCACCGCAGTCGGCATGGCGATGAACGGCATGCGCCCCGTCGTGGAGCTGCAGTTCGACGCCTTCGCACTGCCGGCCTTCGAGCAGATCGTCAGTCACGTCGCGAAACTGGGCAACCGCACGCGCGGCGGGGTGCGGATGCCGCTGGTGATCCGCATCCCCTTCGGCGGCGGCATCGGCGGGGTCGAGCACCACTGCGACTCGTCCGAGGCGTACTACGCGCACACCCCCGGGCTCACCGTGGTGACCCCCTCGACTCCGCAGGACGCCTACTCGCTGCTCCGCGCGGCGATCGCCTCGCCCGACCCGGTGGTGTTCCTCGAGCCGAAGAAGCTCTACTGGACGAAGGGCGAGGTCGACACCTCTGTGACGGCCGAGATCGGATCCGCTCGCATCGCCCGCACGGGCACCGATGTCACGCTGCTCGCGTACGGCGCTTCGGTGCCGCTCGCCCTCGAGGCCGCCGATGTCGCGGCATCCGAGGGTCGCAGCGTGCAGGTCGTCGACATCCGGTCACTCTCGCCGTTCGACGACGCCACGGTCACCGCAGCCGTGCGCGCGACGGGGCGCGCGGTCGTGATCGCCGAGGCCCCCGGATACGCCAGCGTGGCCTCCGAGATCCAGGCGCGCGTCTTCGAACGGTGCTTCGAGTACCTCGAAGCACCGGTGCGCCGCGTCACCGGATTCGACACCCCGTATGCGCCGCCCAAGCTCGAGCACTGGTACCTGCCCGACGTCGACCGCGTTCTGGATGCCATCGACTCGCTGCACTGGGAGGACGAGTCATGACGGCGCTGACCACTCACGTCTTCCGGCTGCCGGATCTCGGCGAGGGACTCACCGAGGCCGGACTCGTGCAGTGGCTCGTCTCCGTCGGTGACACGATCGTCACCGATCAGGCGATCGCGGAGGTCGAGACGGCGAAGAGCGTGGTCGAGCTGCCCTCGCCCTTCGCCGGGGTCATCACCGCACTGCACGGAGAACCGGGCGAGACCATCGACGTCGGAGCACCGGTGCTCGAGGTCGCCGACGGCAGCTCCGCCACTGCCGCCGACACTCCGGACGTGGATGCGGGAGGCGACCTCCGTACGGGTGGGGAGGATGCCGAGCATGAGTCGTACCGCGAAGAGGAGCGCGCAGGATCCGGCAACGTCCTGATCGGCTACGGGACCTCAGAGCGGGGCACGACCGGTCGTCGGCGCCCGAAGGCGACGTCGGCAATCGAGACGGCAGCCGAGATGCCGCGCGAGACACCGGACCCCCGCGCCTCGAGCCGACAGCCCGTGGCCGTCCGCTCACCCCTGGTGCGACGCCTCGCCCGCGACCTCGGGCTCGACGTCCACTCGATCACACCGACCGGCCATGACGGCGCCGTGACGCGCGCCGACGTCCTGGCGGCCGCAGTCGACGACGCGGTCGACGGAGCCGCGGCGCAGCACCACCGCGACGGTCCTGAGTCTCAGAACTCGGACGCCGAGCGTCTCGACGGCCTCGCCGTCGTCTCCCGTGAGCGGATGTCTCCGCTGCGCAAGGCGGTCAGCGCACGACTGACGCGCAGCCGCTCCGAGATCCCCGAGGCCACAGTGTGGGTCGACGTCGATGCGACCGAGCTGTGGAACCTTCGCGCCGAGATGGTGCCGCCCGGCGGCAAGGCCCCATCGATCACGGCACTCGTGGCCCGCTTCGTCCTGCTCGCGCTCGCCGAGCATCCGGTGCTCGCCTCCCGCCTGAGCGACGATGGGACGGAGATCATCTCCTTCGACGGGATCAACCTCGGCGTGGCCGCCGACACCGAGCGCGGCCTCCTCGTTCCGGTCATCCCACGGGCGCACGAACTCACCGTCGAGGACCTCGATCCCGCGCTGCGCGAGCTGTCGGCGACAGCGCGCTCGGGGACGATGCCTCCGGAGCGGCTGCGGGGGTCGACGTTCACCCTCAACAATTACGGCGGACTCGGCGTCGACGGCTCGGCCGCGATCATCAATCACCCCGAGGTCGCGATCCTCGGCATCGGTCGCATCATCGAGCGCCCCTGGGTGGTCGACGGTCAGATCGTCGCACGCCGGATCGCCCAGCTGTCCCTGGTCTTCGATCACCGCGTGTGCGACGGCGGGTATGCGGCGAGCTTCCTCCGTCGCGTCACCGAGCTCATCGAGCATCCGCTGCGCGCGTTCGGGAAGGTCTGACCGCGTCTGAATCGAACGGGCGCCGATGTGGGGCTTGGGCCTCCCGCGCACCGTGCGCTACTCTCATCAATTACTGACCGATCATTCGGTAAGTGATTCAGGCGACGCAGCGTTGCCGTCCCCACCCGCAGAACAACGGAGTTCGCATGACGTCAGCAGTATCCGCCCGCAACTCGACGGCGCGAATGCCCGCCGAGGAGCGGCGAGTCCTTGCCAGCACCCTGGTCGGCACTTCGATCGAGTGGTACGACTTCTTCATCTACGCGCAGGCAGCGGGCCTCGTGCTCGCCCCGCTGTTCCTCGCCCCGATCGCCGAGGAGAACCCGGGTTTCGCGCAGATCCTCTCCTTCGCCACCATCGGGATCTCCTTCCTCTTCCGCCCCCTGGGAGCCATCGTCGCCGGACACCTGGGCGACAAGCTGGGCCGCAAGAAGATGCTCGTCTTCACGCTCGTGATGATGGGTCTCTCCACCTCCCTGATCGGACTGCTGCCGACCTACGCCGCGATCGGCGTCGCCGCACCGATCCTGCTCATCGTGCTCCGCATCCTGCAGGGCTTCTCGGCCGGTGGCGAATGGGGCGGAGCGGCGCTGATGGCCGTCGAGCACGCACCCACCACCCGCCGGGGGCTCTTCGGCGCCTTCCCGCAGATCGGTGTCCCGATCGGCATGATCCTCGCCACAGCCACGCTCTGGGTGCTGACCAGCTCGATGTCCCCCGAGGCGTTCCTCGAGTGGGGCTGGCGCATCCCGTTCCTGATGTCGATCGTGCTGATCGCCGTCGGCTATGTGATCAGGCGCGCGGTCGACGAGAGCCCCGTCTTCGAGGATCTCCGTCGTCGGCGCAAGGAGGCCTCCGCGCCGCTGGGCCGCCTGTTCCGCAAGAACAGCAGGCAGGTCGTCCTCACCGCCCTGATCTTCATCGGCAACAATGCCGCCGGATACCTGCTCATCGCGTTCTTCGCCACCTACGCCGTCACAGCCCTCGGCATGGAGCGCCCTCCCGTGCTGCTGGCGACGACGCTCGCATCCTTCGGCTGGCTCATCTTCACCCTGTGGGGCGGCCACCTCTCAGACCGTCTCGGACGCGTCCGCACGTTCCAGATCGGGTACATCGCGCTCGCGCTCTGGGCCGTTCCGATGTGGTTCCTGATCGACACGGCGAACATCTTCTGGTATTTCGTGGCGCTGTTCGTGATGACGTTCGCACTCGGGCTCTCGTACGGTCCGCAGGCCGCCCTGTACGCCGAGATGTTCCCCGCCAACGTGCGCTACTCGGGCGTCTCGATCGGATACGCGCTGGGCGCCATCCTCGGCGGCGCCTTCGCGCCGATGATCGCGGAGGCTCTCATGAACCAGTTCCAGGCCGCCTGGACGATCGGCGTCTACATCGCCGTCGCGGCGGTGATCTCCCTCATCGCCGTGTCGATGGTGAAGGAGACCAAGGGCGTCGACCTGCACGCCTGATCGACGTCTCCCCCGGCATGCGGAGGGCCGGTCGGTCGCCCGACCGGCCCTCCGTCATCCGAAGACAGCAGATTTTCTGGCAGTCGCGTCCTCGACAGTGATGCCGACGATCGCCGCACCCTCCTCGAGCACCCCGCGATCGGCCTGGAAACGGAAGACCTGGCCGTCGCGCGTCGTGACCGCGTAGAAGTGGTCGCTCGACGACACGACCTCGACGAGCGTGCCCCCGGGATAGGACGCCACGGCATCCGCCACGGGAGCGCCGAGGCGGATGTCACCCCGCGCCGGCAGCGCAGCCCCATCACCGACGCTCTCGTCGATGCTGCGATCGCTCCCGGCAGTGATCGACCAGACCGTGTCGCCGGCCTCGACGGGACGCACCAGGATCGACCCGGCCTCCGCGGGGGCGACGAGCCGCCACGGTCCTCCGCCGTACTCGGGCTCGACGACCTGCACGTCGTCACCGGCGGCGGCGATCGCGGAATCGACCGAGTCGCCGAGGCGGAGCGGACCCACGCCGCCGACACCGATCTGCCAATCGCTCCAGACGGTTCCTGGGTCACCGGACGGATCCGTCTCGGCGACGGGCGGGTTCTCGGTGAGCTCGTCGATCAGGCCGGAGCGAGCCTCCTCGGAGCGTTCTCGAAGCAGAAGCGCCGCGGCCTCGGCATCGAACGTGCGATCGCCGGTGAAGGGCTGCCACAGCTGCACGATCACGTTCCCGGTCGACGCGAACGCGCTGAACGACCGCCAGTCCGGCGTCTCATCGACCAGCGAGCCCGCGAAGGCCCGGGCGTTCTCGGAGCCTGCGGGGATCACGGCGTCGAAGGAGGCTGTTCCCTCCTTGGTGAACTCCGCGCACTGCTCGGCCGCCTGAAGCAACTGATCCATTCGCTCCCCGGCCTGTGCCTCGTCGGCGAACTGCATGATCGTCATGCGGCCGAAACCGTAGGTCGGGTCGGTGGGCACCTTCCATTCGACCGTGCGCGCCCCGACACTGCCGAGCGACTGCTCGGCGTAAAGAGCGTCGCAGATCAGCGGATCCGCAGGCAGGCCCCCGCCATCCGACACCTGTTCGAGCACGGGTGACAGATCGCCGACGTCGGTGGCCTCCGGAACGATGCCCACGATCTCCTCGGGCGAGAGCGCGAAGGCGTCGAGCTCGTCACCGACGAACACGATCGGTCCGGCGTAGGGCTCGGGAGCGGCGGTCGTCTGAGTGGGCGAGGGTGACGGCGACGACGACGCCTGAGGGCTCGGGGCGCAGGCGCTCAGGATGGCCACCGTGCCGATGCCGATCCCTGCGACGATCGCTCGCGCCGATCGCGTGGTGACGAGATGCATAGGAACCCTCCGACTCGTTCGCGCGTCGTGGCCGACGCTCGTTCCTCGGAGCTTAGGCCCGCGCTCCTCACTCGCCGCCGAGCGCGGCCGCCGCCGCAGCGCGCGCGTCGGCCGCCGTGGCCGCCGAGAGCACCGCTTCGGCGGCAGCATCGCACTGCGCGCTCGTCACCTCGGCGAGCGCCGCCGCCACGCGACCCAGCGCACGCGACGTCATCGACAGCGAGGTGACCCCCAGTCCCACGAGCACCGCGGCCAGGGTCGGATCGGCTCCGGCCTCGCCGCATACGCCGACGGGCAGATTCCACCGACGGCCCGCGGCCCCCGCCTCACCGATCAGTCGCAGCACGGCGGGCTGCCACGGGTCGTTCAGATCCCCCAGCTCACCGAGCAGTCGATCCGCCGCGAGCGTGTACTGGGCGAGGTCGTTGGTTCCGATGCTCACGAAGTCGACGACCTCGAGCATCTCGGAGGCGAGAAGCGCCGCCGAGGGCGTCTCGATCATCACCCCCACGGTCTCCAGCCCTGCAGCTCGTGCACGCTCGGCGAAATCCCGCGCCTCATCGACTGTCGCTACCATCGGCGCCATCACCTCGACGAGCGCCGACTCCGCCGCGGCTGCGAGCGCCAGCGCCCGCAGCTGATCGTCCAGCAGCCCCGGAGATCGGCGTGCGATGCGCAGTCCGCGCACGCCCAGAGCCGGGTTGTCCTCCGCGTCGGAGTTCGCGAACGGCAACGGCTTGTCGCTGCCGGCATCGAGCGTGCGCACCACGACCCTGTGCCCGGGGAACGCGGCGAGGACGCCTCGATAGGCGTCGACCTGCTCGCCGATCGTCGGTGCGTCGGCGCGGTCGAGGAAGCAGAACTCGGTGCGGAAGAGACCGACCCCCTGAGCCTTCGACGCAGCGGCGACGACGGCCTCGGCCGCTCCCCCGACATTGGCGAGGAGCGGGATGCGTCGTCCGTCGGCGAGCGCTCCCTCGCCGGCGAAAGGCACCGGGATCGCCGCGGCCTTCGCCTCTGTCACCGCAGTGCTGCTCGGGTCGACCTCGACCGTGCCCCGGTCACCGTCGACGAGCACGACGGCCCCCCGCGGGATCCCCATCGCGCCGACGACTCCGACCACTGCGGGGATGCCGAGCGAACGCGCGATGATCGCCGTATGCGAGGTGGGCCCGCCCTGCTCGGTCACGAGAGCGACGCAGCTGCCGCCTTCCAGGGCCGCCGCGTCCGCGGGGGCGAGGTCCGGCGCCACCAGGACGAAAGGCTCATCACGGTCAGGAACGCCCGGCATCTCGACCTCCAGGATCTCCGCGATCATCCGATCACGGACGTCGCGGATGTCGGCCGCTCGCTCGGCCATCCGCCCGCCGAGAGCCACGAGCGCCTTCTCGTGCGCCGCCGACGCCTCCCAGATCGCTCGCGCTGCCGTCAGCCCCCGTGACCGCACCAGCTCCGTCGCCTCGGTCACCAGCTCCGGGTCGGAGGCCAGCAGACGCGACGCGTCGAGGATCGCCCGCGCCTCCCCGCTGGCCGCGGTCGTGCGCGCCCGCAGCTGGTCGTCCACAGCCACCGCGGCCCACTCGATCGCAGAAGCCTCCGCCTCCCGTTCACCGATCGCGACGACGGCGCTCTGCTCGGGCTCGCGCACAGGCGTGGCGAGGAACACGACCTCGGCGGCGACCCTGCCTGAGCTCACGCCGCGGCCACGCAGCACGTCTCCCGACCGCACGGGAGGGGAGTCCGGGGCGGCCTGTGTCGCGCGCGTCTCTGCCGAGCCTGCGGCGTCCTGCGCAGCATCCGTGCCCTCGCCGAATCCGTCCTCGAACAGGGCGGCCAGTCGGTCGAGAGCCCCCTCCGCGTCCGGTCCGAGTGCGGACAGCTCGATTTCGTCGCCCTGCCTGGCACCGAGGATCAGCAGTCGTGACAGGCTCGCGCCCGACGCCTCGGGCCCGTTCGGCAGTCGGCGCAGTCGCACGTCGATGCCCGCCGATGCCTCGGCGATCAGAGCTGCCGGTCGCGCGTGGATCCCGAGCGGATTGCGCACGACGACCGATCGCGTCACGGCTCCCGAGCGGTCGGTCGTTGAGGCCTCGACCGGAGCGGAGTCCGTCGACGGGTCGTCGAGCTGGCCGGTCTTCGCGTCGAGCGCGCTCGACGCCTCCCCGGCGACGACCTCCAGCGATCCGCCCGCCGCGGCCGACACGACGGCCGCCAGCAGACCTTCCACGAACGGCGCGGGGGCGAGGCGCACCGGCACGTCGCTGGCCCGCAGTTCCAGCGCGAGCTCGGCACTCAGCACCGCGGAGCCGAGATCCATGAGCACCAGCACCCCGTCGCAGTCCTCCGCGAGCTCGTCGATCGCCGAGGCGACCGCGACGGCATCCGTGCCGAGGACGGGTGCACCATCGGCATCCGTTCCCGCACCCGCGGCGACTCTCACCCGTGCTCCCCCGCCCTGAACCATCTGCAGGGCCAGCTCCAGCGCCGCCTCCCCGAGTCGAGCGCTGTGGGAGACGGCGACGATGCCGATCATCGGGACGATTCCGCGGCGGTCTGCGCGAGGGACTCGAAGAGCAGCGTCGTCGACGCCGCACCGGGGTCGAGATGCCCGGCGCTGCGTTCGCCGAGGTAGCTCGCGCGCCCCTTCCGGGCGACGAGCGGTTCGGTGGCATCCCGGCCGGACGCGGCAGCCTCTGCGGCGGCCGCCGTCGCCACAGACAGGTCTCCCCCTCCCGAGATCGCGGCGTCGAAGGCATTCACCGCGGGCGCCATGGCGTCGTACATCGTCTTGTCGCCGGCCTCGGCCTTGCCTCGAGCGACGATGCCGTCGAGACCTGCCCGCAGCGAGGTGCCGAGTCCGGCGCCGTCGAGCTCGGCCACGGGCCCCGCGGCCATGCCCATCCGCAGGAACAGCGTGCCGTAGAGCGGTCCGCTCGCCCCTCCGACCGAGCTCACAAGGGTCATGCCGACCGTCTTGAGCAGCTCGTCGACCGTGTCCGGCACACCCGAATCGAGCTTCGCCACGACCGCATCCATGCCGCGGGCCATGTTCGCGCCGTGGTCGGCGTCACCGATCGCCGAGTCCAGCTCGGTGAGCCACTCGCGCTTCTCGGCGATGACGTCGCGGTAGCGCCGGATCCAGTCGGCCAGGGCCGTGGTGTCGAGCGCCGCCATCATGCCCCCCATCGCAGTCCGGGCGTGTTGACCGGGGCGTCCCAGAGCCTCAGCAGCTCGTCGTCGGCCTTCAGCACCGTGAGCGAGCATCCCGCCATGTCGAGCGACGTGATGTAGTCGCCGACCAGGTTGCGGGCGATCTGCACTCCCGCCTGCTCGAGCAGCGCCGCCACCTCGCCGTACATCAGGTACAGCTCGATCAGCGGCGATCCGCCCATGCCGTTGAGCATCACGATCGCGGGCCCCGCGACGTCGAGATCCGCGAGGATCGGCTCGACGAGCTGTCGGGCGATCTCGGATGCCGGGGCCAGCGGCTCCCGGTGCCGACCGGGCTCGCCATGGATGCCGATGCCGATCTCCATCTGGTCTTCGGGCAGGTCGAACGTCGGCTTGCCCGCTGCGGGAACCGTGCAGCTGGTGAGCGCCATGCCCATCGAACGTCCCTGTCCGTTGATGCGCGTCGCGAGTGCCACGACGGCCTCGAGATCCTGCCCCTCCTCGGCCGCGGCGCCGACCAGCTTCTCGAGCAGCACCGTGAGACCGACGCCGCGACGCCCCGCGGTGTAGAGGGAGTCCTGCACCGCCACGTCGTCGTCGACGATCACGGTGCCGACCTCGATGCCCTCCATCGAGGCGAGTTCCGCCGCCATCTCGAAGTTGAGCACGTCGCCCGTGTAGTTCTTGACGATGTGCAGCACGCCTGCCCCGCGATCGACGGCTTTCGTGGCGGCCTGCACTCGATCCGGCGTGGGCGAGGTGAAGACCTCGCCGGCGACGGCGGCGTCGAGCATCCCGACGCCCACGTATCCCCCGTGCAGCGGCTCGTGTCCCGACCCTCCACCTGAGACGACCGCGACCTTGCCCTCTGCCTTCGGCGTCGAGCGGGTGATGACGTGCGTCTCGAGGTCGACCGAGAGCTCCGGATGCGCGAGCGCGACGCCGCGCAGCGATTCGACCAGCACATCGGCGGGGTTGTTGATGAGCTTCTTCATCGTTCGATCTCCTTTGATCTCCACGGCGACAATCTTTCGCAATATTGGAAAGTTATTCGTCAATGTCGAATATGCTCGGGCGCAGTCGAGTTGTCAAGATCGACCTGACGACCGACGCGATCGCCCGGTTCGACGACGATCCGGAGGGAGGAGCCGCGATGATCCAGGCCATCGACCGCGCAGCGAAAGTGCTCGAGCTGCTGCAGGGTGCGCGCCATCTCGGCATCACAGATCTCGCGCTCGCCTTGAGCCTGCCTCCGTCGACCGTGCACGGGATCGTCAAGTCCCTGCGCGAGCACGGCCTCGTCGCGAAGGAGCGCGGCGGGCAGCGCTACATGCTCGGCCCCACCCTGCTGCGGCTGAGCAATGTCTATCTCGACACCCTCGATGTCCGGGCCAGGGCGATGCGGTGGACCCAGGAGCTCGCACGCCGGACGAACCTCCCGGTGCGCCTCGGGGCGCCGCACTTCCACGAGGTGCTCGTCATCCACCACGACCTGCGTCCGGATGACAGCCAGCAGATGCTCGAGACCGGCGTGGCGATCCCCGCTCATGCCTCCGCGATGGGAAAGGTCCTGCTGGCGCACGACCTGGGCTTCCAGCGCACCGTCTTCGAGCGGCCACTGCACAGCCTCACCGGCGACACGATCACCGACGTCGCCCGACTGCTCCTCGACCTTCCTGCCATCGCCGAGCGGGGCAGCGCCTCGGAGACCGATGAGGCCGTGCTCGGAGAGTCGTCCGTCGCCGCACCGGTCGCCGACGCATCGAACGACATCGTCGCCGCCGTGGCCGTCGTCATGCCCACATCGCAGGCACCCGCCTCGGACACGGTGCTCCACGCGCTGCGCGAGACGGCGCGCAACATCTCTCGCGAGCTGGGAGCGACGAGCTGGCCTCCCCGAGTCGCGCCGGCCGACGACTGAGCCCGTTCAGCGGGACTGCAGTCCGTCCAGGCTCACCCGCAGGATGTCCTCCCCCAGCTCGTCGGGGTCGACGGGGCCGCCGGGTCGATACCACTCGACGACCGAGTTGATCATGCCGAAGATCAGCCTGGTGGCGACCGCCGCATCGACGTCGTCACGGATCAGCCCCTCGGTCTGCGCTTCGGACACGATCGCCGTCACGCGCTGATCGAACGCACGCCTGCGCACCAGCGCGGCGGTCTCGACGTCGCCGTTCCCCCGCACGCGCAGCAGCAGCGTGACCGAGGGCAGCTTCTCGGTCAGCACGCGCACCGCGCCGCGGACGATCGCCCGCAGCCGGTCGGATGCCAGCGAGTGCTGAGCGGTCGCGTCATCCACGACGGCTTCCAACGCATCGAGCGCATCGTTCAGTGCGAGCTCGAGGATCGCCGACTTCGATTCGAAATGATGGTAGAGCGCCGACTTCGTCAGCCCCAGCGTCGCAGTGAGGTCGGCGACGCTCGTCGCGTCGTAACCGTGCTCGTTGAAGACCTTGACGGCGACCGCGAGCACCTGCTCGCGGTCATATCCTGGCCGGCCGCGCTTGGGGGCCGGCGCCTCGATTCCGGGCTGCGCCATGGGCCCAGTCTGTCAGTCTCCCGATGAGTTGCCATTCGCGGACGGATCTGAGATCGTATTCCTGACCGATCGGTCTGCAATTATCGCCAGCGTGGGCGTTCGAGAGGATGACGATGTCCGAGGCCTATCTCGTCGACGGGGTCCGCACCCCTGTCGGTCGCTACGGAGGCGCACTCGCCGGCATCCGTCCCGACGATCTCGCGGCGCTCGTCGTCGGTGCCACGGTCTCGAGGGCCGCCATCCCCGCCGCCGACGTCGACGAGGTCATCCTCGGCGCTGCGAATCAGGCGGGCGAGGACAACCGCAACGTCGCACGCATGGCCGTGCTGCTCGCCGGCCTCCCGGATTCGATCCCCGGATTGACCGTCAACCGCCTCTGCGCCTCGGGGATGTCCGCCATCGCACTCGCCGCGAACGCCGTGCGCGCAGGAGACGCCGACCTGATCGTTGCCGGAGGCGTCGAATCGATGACCCGGGCGCCCTGGGTGCAGGCGAAACCCGAGCGGGCGTGGGCCAAGCCCGGAGCGGCCTTCGACACATCGATCGGCTGGCGCTTCACCAACCCGCGACTGAGCGCCCGCGACAAGGCCACCTCCTCCATGCCCGAGACGGCCGAAGAGGTCGCTCGCATCGACGGGATCACCAGAGCGGATGCCGACGCCTTCGCGCTCCAGAGCCATCAGCGCGCCATCTCCGCGATCGACGCGGGGCGCTTCGCCCGGGAGATCGTCGGAGTCGACACCGGCCGCGGCCTCGTCGACGCCGACGAGGGGCCCCGGCGTGAGACCACACTCGACGCCCTGGCCGCACTGCGTCCCGTGGTCACCGGCGGCCATGTCGTCACGGCAGGCAACTCCAGCTCGCTGAACGACGGGGCCTCTGCGATCGTCGTGGCGAGCGCCGAGGCGGTCGAGCGACACGGCCTGCGTCCTCGCGCGCGGATCGTCGCCTCGGCTACCGCCGCACTCGCCCCCGAGATCATGGGCCTGGGTCCCGTGCCCGCCACCGAGAAGGCGCTCGCGAAGGCGGGCCTGCGGATCGGCGACCTCGGTGCCGTCGAGCTCAACGAGGCCTTCGCGTCGCAGTCCCTCGCCTGCATCCGCCGCCTCGGGCTCGATGCATCGATCGTCAACGCCGACGGCGGAGCCATCGCGCTCGGCCACCCCCTGGGCTCCAGCGGATCGCGACTTATCGTCACTCTGCTCGGCAGACTCGAACGCGAGGACGCGCGCTACGGTCTGGCGACGATGTGCGTGGGCGTCGGTCAGGGCACCGCGATGATCGTGGAGCGTCTGACGTGACGCTGCGCATCGAGGAGCATCGGGACCGGGTGATCGCCACGCTCGACCGGCCCGAGAAGCGCAACGCGATCGACCAGTCGACGATCGACGCGCTGCACGACCTGTGCACGCTGCTCGAAGAGACACCTCGCACTCTGATCCTCACCGGCGTCGACGGCGTCTTCGCGGCGGGCGCCGACATCGCCCAGCTGCGTGATCGCACCGCCGATGACGCCCGGCGGGCCATCAACGCGACCGCGTTCATCCGCATCCTCGAGCTTCCGATGCCGGTGATCGCCGCGATCGACGGATACGCGCTCGGGGGCGGAGCAGAGCTCGCCTATGCGGCGGACATCCGCATCGCGACGCCGTCCCTGCGCATCGGCAATCCCGAGACCGGACTCGGGATCATGGCAGCCGCCGGCGCGACGTGGCGCCTGCCCGAGATCGTCGGCGACGCGAGGGCGAGCGAGCTACTGCTGACCGGCCGAGCGCTCGATGCCGAGGAGGCGCTGCGGTGGGGACTCGTGTCGTCGCTGCACCCGGCGGACGAGCTGCTCGCGGCCGCGCACCGGATCGTCGACCGCATCGCGGCGAACGACCCCCTCGCGACGCAGCACACGAAACGCGCTCTGCGCACTCCGCGGGCAGGCCACCCGGCGATCGAGGTCGAACTCCAGGCCGAGCTGTTCGAGTCGCCCGAGAAGATCCGCCGCATGACCGACTTCCTGGAGAAGAGACGATGAGCGACATCGGCAGCGCCCCGAATCGGGTCGGCGTGATCGGAGGCGGCCGCATGGGGGCCGGTATCGCGCATGCATTCCTGCTCGCGGGCTCTCACGTCTGTGTGATCGAGCGCGATGCCGCGAGCGCCGACGTGGCGCTGACCCGCGTCGGCGACAGCATCCGCAGATCCGCCGAATTTGACCCGTCTCTCGACGAGGCCGAATTCACCCGGCGCATCACGACCGGCGTCGATCTCGGCGCTCTCGCCGCGGTCGATCTCGCGATCGAGGCGGTTCCCGAAGACCGCTCCCTCAAGGAGGACGCGCTGTCGCGCGCCGAAGCCATGCTGCCCGCGTCGGCGATCCTGGCGAGCAACACCTCATCGATCTCGATCGACGATCTCGCTGCGGGTCGCAGACATCCGGAGCGATTCCTCGGCCTGCACTTCTTCAACCCGGTGCCCGCGTCGGCGCTCGTCGAGGTCGTGCGCGGCTCGACGACCGACCGTGCGGTCGTCGAGACCGCCACCGCGTGGGTGGCGGCCCTCGGCAAGACGCCGATCGTCGTCAGCGACTCCCCCGGCTTCGCGTCGTCGCGACTCGGAGTGATGCTGGGCCTCGAGGCGATCCGGATGCTCGAGGAGGGCGTCGCCTCGGCGTCCGACATCGATGCGGCGATGACGCTGGGGTATCGGCATCCGATGGGTCCGCTGCGCACCACCGACATCGTCGGGCTCGATGTGCGCCTGGGCATCGCCGAGGAGCTGGAGCGCACGCTCGGCGAGCGGTTCGCTGCACCGGAACTGCTGCGCCGCATGGTCGCCGAGGGAAAGCTGGGCCGCAAGAGCGGCGAAGGGTTCTACGCATGGAACGAGGAGAGATGACCGAGTATCTGCCGAGCTACGTCCAGGGCGAGTGGTGGACGCCGTCGGCGCCTGAACGATCCATCGATGTCCGCGACGCCTCCACCGGCGAGGTCGTCACCACCGTGTCGACCGACGGCCTCGACCTCGGGGGCGCTCTGGATCACGCCCGCTCGGTCGGGCAGACGAGCCTCGGTGCGCTCACGTTCCACCAGCGCGCCGTGCTGCTGAAGCAATTCGCCCTCGCTCTCACCGAGCGCAAGGACGAGCTGTATGCGCTGTCCGCGCGCACCGGCGCCACCACGGCCGACTCATGGGTCGACATCGACGGCGGGATCGGCGTGCTGTTCTCCTACTCGGGCAAGGGCCGCCGCGAGCTGCCGAACGGCCGCGTGCACGTCGACGGCCCCGTCGAGCCGCTGTCCAAGGACGGGTCCTTCCTGGGTCGTCACGTCTACACGACGCTCCCCGGCGTGGCGGTGCAGATCAACGCCTTCAACTTCCCGGTGTGGGGGTCGCTGGAGAAGTTCGCCCCCGCGTTCCTCGCCGGCATGCCGACTCTCGTCAAGCCCGCGACGCCCACGGGTTACGTCGCCGAGGCGATGGTCCGCATCCTCGTCGAATCGGGGCTGCTGCCCGACGGGTCCCTGCAGCTCGTCAGCGGGAGCGTGCCCGACCTGTTCGACCATCTGCGGCTCGGCGACATCGTCGGGTTCACCGGCAGCGCATCGACGGCGGAGAGCCTGAGAGCTCACGCCGCGGTGCAGACGGGCGGCGCGCGGTTCACCGCCGAGACGGACTCGATCAACGCCTCGGTGCTCGGCACCGACGCGACCGAGGGCACCCCCGAGTTCGACGCGTACGTGCGCCAGCTCGTCACCGAGATGACGAGCAAGGCCGGACAGAAGTGCACAGCCATCCGCCGAGCGATCGTGCCCGCGGGCTCGGCCGACGCGGTCATCAGCGCCGTGCGGACGCGTCTCGCCGACAAGACCGTGCTGGGCGACCCGCGCGCCGAGGGTGTCACCATGGGCCCCCTCGCCTCGACCGGCCAGCGCGACGAGGTGCTGCGCCAGGTCGATCGTCTGCAGGCGGCGGGCGGGCAGATCGTCATCGGGACGACGGATGCTCCCGAGGTCCGCCTCGCCGACGGCAGCACCGGCACCTCACCCGACGGAGCCTTCGTGTCGCCGCTGCTGCTGCGCTTCGAGGACTCGCAGTCCGACGCGGCGCACTCGATCGAGGCCTTCGGCCCCGTGTCGTCGCTGCTCACCTACGACACGATCGCCGAGGCCGCAGCACTCGTCGCCCGAGGGGGCGGCTCGCTGGTCACCAGCATCGCGACCCACGACCCGGCGCAGGCGGTGGAGCTCGCCACGCGCATCGCTCCTTTCAACGGCCGGATGCTGCTGCTCGACCGCGACGACGCACGATCGTCGACCGGTCACGGATCACCTCTGCCGAACCTCGTGCACGGCGGCCCCGGTCGAGCCGGCGGCGGCGAGGAGCTCGGCGGCATCCGCGCGGTGCTGCATCACATGCAGCGCACGGCGGTGCAGGGTTCGCCCGAGATGCTCACCGCGCTGACGGGCGTGTGGCACGCGGGCGCCGTCGCGCACAGCGATGGCCGGCATCCGTTCCGCAAGTCGCTCGCGGAACTGCGCATCGGCGACCAGGTCGTCTCCGCGTCGCGCGAGGTCACCCTCGCCGACATCGAGACGTTCGCCCATTTCACCGGCGACACCTTCTACGCCCACATGGACGAGGCATCCGCCGCCGCGAACCCGTTCTTCCCCGGGCGGGTCGCTCACGGCTACCTGCTCGTCTCGTGGGCGGCCGGTCTCTTCGTCGATCCGGAGCCGGGACCCGTGCTCGCGAACTACGGTCTGGAGAACCTGCGATTCATCACGCCGGTCTCCCCCGGCGACACGATCCGGGTCGAGCTGACCGCGAAGCAGATCACGCCCCGCGAGACCGACGAGTACGGAGAGGTGCGCTGGGACGCGGTGATCCGCAACCAGAGCGACGAGCTCGTCGCCACCTATGACGTGCTCACGCTGGTGAACAAGCAGCCGACGCCCGAGGTCGTCGCCGCATGAGGCCGATGATGCAGCGCGATGCCGCTTCGATGATGCTCGGAATGACCGTCGAATACGACGCCCCCGGAGAAGCCGTCGTCTCGATGACCGTGCGCGAGGACATGCTGAACGGCTTCGCGATCACGCACGGAGGCCTGGTGTTCACCCTCGCCGACACCGCGTTCGCGATCGCCTGCAATGAAGACGAACGGGTCACGGTCGCCGGCGGCGCCGACATCGCGTTCCTGAAATCCACGACCGCCGGGCAGCGCCTGACAGCGCGCGCGGTGCGCCGTGTCGTCAGCGGACGCAACGGCCTGTACGACGTGACGGTGACCGACGAATCCGGCGACGTCGTCGCCGAGGTGCGCGGACGCTCGCTCACGACGAACCGGTCACACCCCGCCTGAGTGCCCGCACGCTCACTGCTCTGTTCCCGACGAAGGAGTCGACGATGACCACAACGCATGCAGAGATCGGCGCCGAGGCCGAACTGCACTCGCCCGATCGACTGGCGCGACTGCAACTGCAGCGCCTGCAATGGACCGTGCGGCATGCCTACGAGAACGTGCCGACGTATCGTCGCAAGTTCGACGAGCACGGTGTGCATCCCGACGACGTGCGAACCCTCGACGATGTGCGGCGTCTGCCGTTCACCACCAAAGCCGACCTGCGCGAGAGCTACCCGTTCGGCATGTTCGCCGTGCCGATGGCCGACGTGCGACGTGTGCATGCATCGTCGGGCACCACGGGGCGGCCGACCGTCGTCGGCTACACCGAGGGAGACCTCGAGCGGTGGGGCGACCTGGTGGCGCGGTCGTTGCACGCCGCGGGTATCCGCGCGGGGATGAAGGTCCACAACGCCTACGGCTACGGACTCTTCACCGGCGGTCTCGGCGCGCACGCCGGGATCGAGCGCCTCGGAGCGACGGTGATCCCGGTGTCGGGAGGGCAGACCGCGCGACAGGTGCAGCTCATCACGGACTTCCAACCGGATGCCATCCTCTGCACGCCGAGCTACCTGCTCACGATCGCCGACGCGATGGAGGCCTCGGGAATCGATCCGACGACGACGTCGCTGCGCGTCGCGGTGCTCGGCGCCGAGCCGTGGACGAACGAGATGCGTCGCGAGATCGAGCGCCGGCTGAACATCGACGCCGTCGACATCTACGGACTCAGCGAGGTGATGGGTCCCGGAGTCGCGAGCGAGAGCGTGCTCACCAAGGACGGTCCGCACATCTGGGAAGACCACTTCCTGCCCGAGATCATCGACGGCGAGACCGGGGAACGCCTGCCGGACGATGCGCTCGGCGAGCTCGTCTTCACGTCGCTGACCAAAGAGGCCTTTCCGGTCATCCGCTACCGCACGCGCGACCTGACTCGTCTGCTGCCGGGAACGACCTATCCGGCGCTCCGGCGCATGGAGAAGATCACCGGCCGCAACGACGACATGATCATCCTGCGCGGCGTGAACCTCTTCCCCACCCAGATCGAGGAGCTGGTGATGGGCATCGAGACGCTCACACCGCACTTCGTGCTCGAGCTGCACCACGTCGGGCAGCTCGACACGATGACGGTGCGCATCGAGCGGCACCCGTCGCTGAGCGCCGAGGAGTGCGATGCGGCTGCCGCAGTGCTCACCCACCGCATCAAGATGCACATCGGCACCACGGTCGACGTGACGGTCGAGGAGCCGGGCACGCTGCCGCGGAGCGAGGGCAAGTACCAGCGCGTCTACGACCTGCGCTGAGGCGCTCCAACGGTCGACGGAACGCTCGCCTCAACCGCGCAGCGCGAGCACGAACGGGAGCACGTCACTCGCCCCCGCCTGGCGGAGCGTGCGCGCGGCGACCGTGAGCGTCCAGCGGCTGTCGGCGAGATCGTCGACGAGCAGCACAGGCCCCGCCGGCACGTCGAGGTTCTGGGCGCTGAACCTGTCCCACAGGCCGGCGAGCCGGAACACGCTGTTGCCACCGGGCTGGCCCGTCGGCCCTCCCTGCACCGGATCGAGCGCACCCAGGTACGGCAGGCGCCCGATCTCGGCGATCCCGCGCGCGAGCGAATCGACGAGCAGCGGATGGGACCGCGACGGCATGGCGACGACCGCGACGGGGCGCTCGGTCCAGCCCCAGTCGGCGAGCACTCGCACACAGCCGCCGAGCACCTGCGGCGTCACAACGGCAGCAGGAGCCCCCGCCGCGAAGAGCTCACGGAGAGTGCCGCCCCAGCCGAGATCGGTCAGTCGGGCGAGTGCGCGACCTTCGCCGGCCTGCTCCCCCGCAGGGATGCGTCCCTTCACCGGCACATCGAGCTTGTCGGCCCCGGTCGGCCAGGCGCGACGAGGCTCGACCGGGACGCCGACACGATCGAGCGATTCCGCGGCCTGCGTGGTGGCCGATTCGCCGATCTCGCTCGGGAACCAGATGCCCGCGCAGTTGTCGCATCTCCCGCAGGGCGCAGCCGTGTCGTCATCGAGCGAGCGCTGCAGGAACTCCATCCGGCATCCGTCGGTCTGCTCGTAGTCGACCATGTGCTGCTGCTCGGCGCGACGCTCGGCCGCGATGCGCTCGTAGCGCTCGGCGTCATAGGTCCACGGCTGCCCGGTCGCGACCCACCCGCCCTGCACCCGGCGCACCGCGCCGTCGACGTCGAGCACCTTGAGGAGCAGCTCGAGGGGCGTGCGCCTGATGTCGACCATCGCCTCGAGTGCCGGTGTCGAGATGGGCTGATCGCCGAGTGCTCCGATCACGCGCTCGGCCCGCTCGCGGTCGGGCATCGATGCCGTCGCGAAATAGTGCCAGATGTCTCGGTCTTCGACACCCGGCAGCAGCAGGACGTCGGCGCTCTCACTCGCACGGCCGGCGCGGCCGACCTGCTGGTAGTACGCGACCGGCGACGACGGTGCGCCCAGGTGCAGCACGAAACCGAGGTCGGGCTTGTCGAAGCCCATGCCGAGCGCGCTGGTGGCGACGAGCGCCTTG
>JAZBLP010000013.1:0-57470 GCA_037033305.1 Actinomycetota bacterium
ATCGCACTCCGTCAGATGATGACGCTCAGCCTCTCCTTCGACCACCGGATCGTCGACGGGGCCGAGGGCGCAAGGTTCCTCAAGGACGTGGCCGACGTGCTGGAAGAGCCGGGGAGGGCGATGCTTCTCAGGTAGTCGCCCGCAGCGCCGATTCCGCCATCGCGGCGAGCACTGTCGCCGTGGCGGACCGCTGTCGGGACGCCGCGCGCGTGCTGTGCGGCGTCGAGTTGATGAGTCCGAAGCACGCTTGCACTCGCAGACGCAGCTCGTCGGCATCGGCTTCCACCAAGGGGCTCAGGGTCTCGATCCAGAGCTCGATGTAGGCACGCTGAAGCCGGCGGACCTCGGCGTGATCCTGGGCGGCGAGATGTGCGACGTCCCGGTCGTGCACGCGGATGACATCGGCGTGACCCAGTGCGAACTCCACATGGAAGGCGACGAGCGCTCGGATGCGCTCCTCGGGAGTGGACCCGCCGGCAGCGACCCTGGTGCCGCCTGAGACCAGGTCATCGCTCACCTGCACGAGCACGGCGCCGAGCAGAGCCTGCTTGCCTGCGAAGTGACGGTAGACCGCCGGTCCGGAGACGCCCACGGCGGCGCCGATGTCCTCGAGGCTCACGCCGTTGTAACCGCTCTCGGCGAAGAGCCGTGCGGCCTCTCGGAGGATCGCGTCAGACCGCTCCGCCTTGGCGCGGTCTCGCGCAGTGGGAGGGCTTGTCATCTCAGTTAATCCTCGCTAACCTGATGCGATCGGTTAGTGAACACTAACCGAGAAAGCATCGAATGCGCCAGGGCGATGACGCCGGCGCGGTGTGGTCGAGGAGGACGTCACGATGCCCGCAACACAGCAGTCCCTGGCTGCCGAGCTGCAGAAAAGACTGGCTGACGCCGCACACGGGGGGCCGCAGGCGTCTCGGGAACGGCACGTCGCGCGCGGCAAGCTCCTTCCGCGCGATCGCGTGACGAGACTCCTCGATGAGGGCAGCCCGTTCGTCGAGATCGCACCGCTGGCGGCCGACGGGCTGTACGGGGGAGAGGCGCCCGCCGCAGGAGTCATCGCGGGAATCGGCCTCATCCACGGCAGGCACGTGATGGTCGTGTGCAACGACGCGACCGTGAAGGGTGGAACGTACTATCCGCTCACGGTCAAGAAGCACCTCCGGGCGCAGGAGATAGCGCTCGAGAATCGACTTCCATGTCTCTACCTCGTCGACTCCGGCGGAGCCTTCCTCCCCAAGCAGGACGAAGTCTTCCCTGACCGCGAGCACTTCGGACGCATCTTCTTCAATCAGGCCAGGATGTCGGCCGAGGGGATCCCGCAGCTCGCCGCCGTGCTCGGCTCCTGCACCGCCGGCGGAGCCTACGTCCCGGCGATGAGCGACGAGACGGTGATCGTGCGGGGTCAGGGGACGATCTTCCTCGGCGGTCCTCCGCTCGTCAAAGCAGCGATCGGTGAGATCGTGTCGGCGGAGGAGCTCGGTGGCGGCGAGCTGCATGCCCGGCGCAGCGGAGTGGTCGACCATCTCGCGGAGGACGACGAGCATGCACTCGAGATCCTGCGTGACATCGTCGCCACACTGCCCGCGCCCGTCGCTCCGGCGTGGGATGTGGTCGAGGCGCGTCGGCCTTCCGAACCCGGCTCGCTCTACGATGTCGTCCCGGTCGATGTCAACACCGCGTACGACGTGCACGAGGTCATCGATCGGCTGATCGACGGCGACACGTTCCGCGAGTTCAAGAAAGAGTACGGCACGACCCTCGTCACCGGGTTCGGACGCCTGCACGGGCATCCGGTCGGGATCGTCGCGAACAACGGAGTGCTGTTCAGCGAGTCCGCCTTGAAGGGGGCCCATTTCATCGAGCTCTGCGACCAGCGCGGCATCCCACTAATCTTCCTGCAGAACATCTCGGGCTTCATGGTCGGATCGGATGCGGAGGCCGGCGGTATCGCGAAGGACGGAGCGAAGATGGTCACCGCGGTCGCCACCACCCGGGTGCCGAAGCTCACCGTGATCATCGGCGGATCCTTCGGGGCGGGCAACTACTCCATGTGCGGACGCGCGTACTCGCCTCGCTTCCTCTGGACATGGCCGGCCAGCCGGATCTCGGTGATGGGTGGAGCCCAGGCGGCTTCCGTCCTGGGAACCGTGAAGGACGACCAGCTGACGGCTCGCGGACAGGCCTGGAGCACCGATGAGAGGGTCGCCTTCGAGCAGCCCATCCGAGAGCAGTACGAGACCCAGGGGGAGCCGTACTATGCCACCGCTCGTCTGTGGGATGACGGCATCATCGACCCCGCACAGACCCGCGACCTGCTGGGACTCGCCCTCGACGTGGTCGCGCGGAGCCCGCTGCCTGAGCCGCGCTTCGGCCTCTTCCGGATGTGACCCCCATGACGAACAGCCTCCCCGCCTCCCAGAGCTTCGACCGCATCCTCGTCGCCAATCGAGGCGAGATCGCGCGCCGGGTCATCCGCACTCTGAGAACCATGGGCATCCGCAGCATCGCGGTCTACAGCGACGCGGACGCCGACGCCCCCCATGTGCGCGAGGCGGATGACGCGGTTCGGATCGGTCCGGCTCCCGTGGCCGAGTCGTACCTCGACATCGACGCCGTCATCGCCGCAGCCCGGGCGACCGGCGCGCAGGCCATCCATCCCGGGTACGGGTTCCTCTCCGAGAGCGTCGGGCTGGCCGAGGCGTGCGCCGAAAGCGGCATCGTCTTCATCGGTCCGTCGGTCGACGCACTCCAGATCATGGGCGACAAGGCGAAGGCCCGCGACCATGTCGTGCGCTCCGGTGTCCCGGTGGTTCCGGGCTTCGATGCGCGAGGACTGTCGGACGCAGAGATCGCAGAAGAGGCGGACGCCGTCGGCTACCCGCTGCTCGTGAAGCCGAGCGCTGGTGGCGGCGGCAAGGGGATGGAGGTCGTCGACGCGGCATCCGGCCTCAGCGCCGCGCTCGCGTCTGCCCGACGGGTCGCGCGTTCGGCGTTCGGCGACGACTCCCTGATCCTCGAGCGGCTCATTCGGCGCCCCCGGCACATCGAGGTGCAGGTGTTCGGTGACACTCAGGGAACGGTGATCACCCTCGGCGAGCGCGAGTGCACGCTCCAGCGACGTCACCAGAAGGTGATCGAGGAGGCTCCCTCAGCAGGGATCCCCGATGCGACGAGAGACCGTCTCCTCGACGCCGCTGTGCAGGCAGCATCGAGCGTCTCGTATGTCGGCGCCGGAACTGTGGAGTTCCTCGTCGACGCCGATGCTCCCGACCAGGTCTTCTTCATCGAGATGAACACCCGTCTGCAGGTCGAGCATCCCGTCACCGAAGAAGTGTCTCGGCTCGACCTCGTCGCCCTGCAGATCCACGTCGCGGCAGGCGGACGACTCGAGCCTGCGCCAGATGTCCTGGGTCACGCCATCGAGGCGCGCGTGTACGCAGAATCGCCGGAGCGCGGGTTCCTGCCTTCGACCGGGCGCGTGCTCCTGTTCGATCCGCCCCTCGGCGTGAGGGTCGACGCGGCCATCGTGACGGGCAGCGAGGTGACGGGGTTCTATGACCCGATGATCGCGAAGATCATCGCCTTCGCTGACGACCGGAGCACCGCGCTCCGCCTGCTCGATGAGGCCCTGAGCAGGACCGTCGTGCTGGGTGTGGACACGAACATAGGGTTCTTGCGCACGCTCTGCCGCGACGGGCGAGTCAGGGACGGGGATCTCGACACAGGGCTCATCGAGACGCTCCTCCCGTTCGTCGAGCAGCCTCCGTCGCCGACCATGCTGTTGGCGGCACGCCGAACGGTGATGGACGCCGATGACGCGGTCAGCGCGACCAGAGCGAGTGCGCGAGCAGGACAGGTATGGCGGGATCTCACGCGGGGAGAAGGCCGCGAGATGTTCTTCCGCACTCGACGCGGCGAGGTGATGCCGGCTCCTGCGTCCATCGATTCGCGATCTCGCGCCGTGGCTGCCATCGACGACGACGGTGCGGTCTGGGTCACCGAGGACGGCCGAACGGTGCGTCTGGAACCGCTCGATCGCCGGGCCAGGTTGCTGCACCGCATGCAACAGGCGGAGCGGAACGAGTCTGACAGCGGTCCGGATGCCAGAGCCCCGATGCCGGGAAGCGTGGTGGCCCTGCACGTCCGCGACGGCGATGTGGTGACCGCGGGCACGCCCCTCGTCTCGATCGAGGCGATGAAGATGGAGCACCCGGTTCTGGCACCCCAGGACGGGACCGTGCGCCTCACGGTCGCCGTCGGCGATCAGGTCCGGCGCGACCAGCCGGTCGCGCATATGACGACGGAGGAGAAGTGACGATGCATGAGCTGACCGATGAGGAGCGCGAACTCGCGGCGATGGTGCGCGAGTTCGCAGAGACGGTCGTCGCGCCGCAGTCGTACGAGGCCGACCGCACGCACACGCTGTCGATGGACGTGGTCGCCCAGATGGGGGATCTCGGGCTGTTCGGTCTTCCGTTCCCCGAGGAGTACGGGGGCCAGGGCGGTGACTACATGGCGCTGGGCATCGCGATCGAGGCGCTCGGGCGCGTCGATCAGTCCATCGCCATCACACTCGAAGCCGGAGTCAGCCTCGGTGCGATGCCCGTCTTCCGCTTCGGCACCGAAGAACAGAAGCAGGAGTACCTGCCGGATCTGCTCGCCGGTCGTGCGCTCGCGGGCTTCGGCCTCACCGAGCCGGAGGCTGGAAGCGACGCGGGAGCGACCCGGACGACGGCCCGACTCGACGGGGACGAATGGGTCATCGATGGCTCGAAGCAGTTCATCACCAATTCGGGAACTCCGATCACCCGTTTCGTCACGGTGACCGCTGTCACCGGCAACGAGGGGGGCCGCAAGCAGATCTCGACCATCATCGTGCCCAACGGAACGCCCGGCTTCTCCGTCGAGGCACCGTACGACAAGGTCGGGTGGAACGCGTCCGACACGCATCCGCTCAGCTTCGCCGGGGCACGAGTGCCCGTCGGCAACCTTCTGGGGGAGCAGGGGAGCGGCTTCCGCAACTTCCTGAGCATCCTCGACGAGGGCCGCATCGCGATCGCCGCGCTGTCGACCGGCGCCGCGGAGGGGTGCCTCGAGGCGGCCGTGGACTACGCGAAGAGTCGCACCATCTTCGGCAGCGCCCTCAGCACGAGACAGAACGCGCAGTTCACGCTCGCGCGGATGCGCGCCCGAGTGCACACGTCGCGGCTCGCCTGGCACCACGCGGCGCGGCTGCGTGACACCGGGCGGCCGTTCGCCGAGCAGGCGGCGATCGCGAAGCTCGTGGCGGGAGAAGCGGCGATGGACAACGCCAGGGATGCGACGCAGATCTTCGGCGGCAACGGCTTCATGAACGAGTTCCCGGTCGCCCGTCACTATCGCGACTCGAAGATCCTGGAGATCGGCGAGGGCACCACCGAAGTACAGCTTCTCGTCATCGCCCGGGCACTCGGGCTCGCCGGGTAGCGTGGCAGCATGCGATCCGTTCAGCGAACCGGGGAGGTGAGGTGATCGTGGATGACATCGTCCAGCGCGGTCTCTTCTTCGAGGAGTTCGTCACCGATGCCCGATACCTTCATCGCCCCGGGCGCACCGCGACCGAGGCCGACAACGTCCTCTTCACGACGCTCACGATGAACACGCAGGCGCTGCACCTCGACGCCGCGTTCGCGGATGCACAGCAGCCTTTCGGTGCGCGCCTGATCAACTCGATGTGGACCCTTTCGACCATGGTGGGTGCATCCGTCGCCCAGTTGACGCAGGGCACCCTGGTGGCCCAGCTCGGGTTCGGCGAGATCGCCTTCCCGCATCCGCTCTTCGCCGGTGACACGCTGTACACCGAGAGCGTGATCGTCGAGAAGCGACTCTCCGCATCACGACCGGGGCAGGGCATTGTGACCATCGCCCACACCGGACGCAATCAGAATGGCGCCGTCGTCGCCACCGCCACCCGCACTGTTCTCGTGCACTGCCTGACGGAGGGGGAGCGATGACTTTCGATCTCGGACCGGCACTGCTCTTCTGTCCTGCAGATCGACCGGAGCGTTTCCGCGGCGCTCTCGAGAAGGCGGATGCTGTCATCCTCGACCTCGAAGACGCGGTGCTGGCCGAGGCGAAGGCCGCGGCTCGCGAGAATCTCGTCGCTGCCGAGCTGGACCCTGATCGAGTGATCGTGCGCGTGAACCCACCGGGGTCCGACGCTTTCGACTCGGACCTCGCCGCGCTCGCTCGGACCGAATTCCGCACGGTGATGGTCGCCAAGACCGAGAGCGCTGAGAGCCTCGCCGCGTTCGACGAGAGGTTCTCACTGATCGCTCTGTGCGAGACGGCGAAGGGGATCCATGCGGCAGATCGCATCGCCGCACAGCCTCAGGTCATCGCGATGATGTGGGGTGCGGAGGATCTCGTCGCCTCCCTCGGCGGCACCTCGAGTCGCACGCCCGAGGGCGGCTATCGAGACATCGCGCGCTATGCCCGCTCCCGTGTCCTCCTCGAAGCGGGGGCTCACGGCAAGGGCGCCATCGACGCGGTGCACATCGAGATCGGCGATGTCGAGGGTCAGGAGGCGGAGGCGGTCGATGCGGCTGCGTCCGGGTTCACGGCCACCGCGTGCATCCACCCGAATCAGGTGGCCGTCATCCGCGCGGCGTACGCTCCGGATGACGCCACTCTCGACTGGGCCCGAGGGGTTCTCGCCGCCGCAGCGAGCGAGAGAGGCGTGTTCCGCTTCCAGGGGCGGATGATCGACGAGCCGGTGCTGAGGCATGCGCGGTCGCTGCTCAGTCGCGCTCGCTGACAGCGCGACTGATCCGGCGGGTCGATCAGATCAGGATCGCCTGGTCGATCAGACGCAGAGATCCGGGTGAGGCCTCGAAACGGTGCGCCGAACCGTTCGCGAGCACCTCGCCGGCCCGCGGCAACGTGCCACCGGAGACATGGTCGATCAGAGACCGGATCACGCCGCCGTGCGTCACGACGATGACGGACTCCGCCACCGGTGCGGAGCGACGCCGAGCGTCGCGGGCGATCGCGTCGAGGGCGATCAGAGCGCGTTCGGCGACACCCTCCAAGCTCTCCGCGCCGGGCACAGGCGAGAGCCAGTCGCCGTACTTCTCGATGTACTCGGAGACGAGCATGCCCTCGCCCTCTCCGAACTCGCGCTCACGCATGTCCGGAACCAGCACGGGACTCCCCAGCCCCAGGCGCTCGGAGATGATCTCGGCCGTCTCCCGCGCTCTCTTCAGCGGGCTGGCGTAGATCGAGTGGTGTGTCACACCCTCGAGACGGTCCGCCGCGGTCCGAGCATCCGCACGGCCCTTCTCATTCAAGGGGATGTCGGTGGAACCCTGGATCCGGCGAGCGAGGTTCCACTCCGTCTGGCCGTGGCGGATGAGCGTGAGCAGAGTCATTCGAGGAGCTCCTGGATCGCGGGGAGTACGTCGCTTGTTCCTGCGGCGATGGTGACGTCCGCCCAGACATCGGCACGGGTCGGCTCGCGGTTGACGATGACGAGGGGGATGCTGCGACGGCGTGCGCGCTCGACGAGGCGCACGCCGGAGTTGACGACCAGAGACGAGCCGGCGACGATCAGCGCATCGCTCGCCCGCAGCAGCGATTCCGCAGCTTTGAAGCGTCCCTGCGGCACGTACTCGCCGAAGAACACGACGTCGGGTTTCAGCATCCCTTCGCATACGGTGCAGACCGGCACGATGAAGCCGTCGGTGCTCTCAGGGAGCACGTCTCCGTCGGGAGCGAGCGCCACATTCTCGGGGACGGAGATCCACGGATTGCGCTCCTCGATCTGCATCGCGATATCGCGGCGATCGAACACCTGGCCGCACTTCAGGCAGAGAACCCTGCGCATCGTGCCGTGCACTTCGATCACGTGCGAGCTCCCCGCGCGCAGATGCAGTCCGTCGACGTTCTGGGTGATGACGCCGGTGACGTGTCCGGAGGACTCCATCGCGGCGAGAGACAGGTGGCCGGCGTTCGGCTCGGCACGCGCGAATGCCCGCCACCCGAGGTGACCGCCGACCCAGTAGCGTCGCCGGGCGGCCTCGTCAGCGAGATACCGCTGAATGGTCATGGGGTCTGATCGGTTGCGCGAGCCCTCACCGCGGTAGGCGGGGATGCCGGAGTCGGTCGAGATGCCTGCTCCGGTGAGCAGTGCGATCTTCCGTCCGCGGAGGAGTTCGGCAGTGCGAGCGATGGTGGCCGACAGCTCGGCCGGACTCGATGCGCTCACAGGACCTCCTCTTGCGAGTCTACGGCGTGCAGCGCGACCGAGGCTGCGCGACCGAGCGCGAGGTGCGGGAAGAGAGCGGTGGCAGACTGGGGCGCGTGGAACTGCTGCGCGTGGACAATCCGGACGATCGACGACTCGACGACTATCGAGCGCTCACCGACACCGCACTCAGAACCGTGAAGGACCCGGCGGGCGGGCTGTACATCGCCGAATCCACGAAGGTGATCGCGCGGGCGGTCGCCGCGGGTCACCGTCCGCGCTCGGTCCTGGTCCAGGAGCGGCGGGTGGACGACATCGGAGCGATCGTCGGCGACCTCGATGTGCCGGTGTACGTCGTCCCGGACGAGGTGGCCGAGGCCGTCACCGGTTTCGCCGTGCATCGAGGCACGATCGCATCGATGCATCGTCCGGAGCTGCCGACCGTGCGCGAGGTCATCGACTCCGCGACGCTCGTGCTGATCCTCGAGAACATCGGTGATCACACCAACGTCGGCGCCGCATTCCGCGCGGCCGCCGCTCTGGGAGCGGATGCCGTGCTGGTGTCGCCCGGGGGAGCGGACCCCCTCTACCGCCGAAGCGTGCGCGTGAGCATGGGGACGGTGTTCCAGGTGCCGTGGACCCGCATCACCGACTGGGAGTCGGCCGTCACAGACCTTCACGCGGCGAGGTTCGACGTCGCAGCTCTCGCTCTCAGCGACGACGCCGTGACGCTCGACGCCTACGTCGCCGACCGCCCCGAGCGCGTCGCCGTCGTCATGGGATCAGAAGGCGACGGGCTCTCCCGCACGGCTCTCGCGAATGCCGACACCGTCGTCACCATCCCGATGTCGGGCGGGGTCGATTCGCTGAATGTGGCGTCTGCGGCGGCTGTCGCGCTGTGGGCACTGACCTCGCGCTGATCCGCTGAGCGCGGTCGTCAGTCCGCGGGAGGGAAGACGATCGGGGAGGGCTCGGGCCGCTTGGCCACGACGTGGTCTCCGGAGGACTGATGACGGAGGCGCCGCAGCACCCAGGGGACGAGATGCTCCCTCGCCCAGCCGAAGTCCTCGGTGCGTGCCTCGCGCCACGTGCGGAGCGGGATCGTCTCGGGCTGCATCGCCTCGAGGTCGTTCGGCACGTTGAGCGCTCGGAGCACCATCCGAGCGACCTCGTGGTGTCCCAGCGAGTTGTAGTGCAGGCGATCGTCGTCGAAGAAGCGCATGTCCTGCACGGTCTTCAACGCCCACTGGTCGGCGACGATGCAATCGTGACGCTCTGCGATCGCGCGGACGTTCTCGTTGTAGATCGCGACCTTGCCGCGGAAGGCTCGGAAGACAGGAGTGAAGGCGGTGTCGATCCCGGTGAACACGAGTACGGCCGCGCCGGTCGACGACAGGCGTGCAACGGCATCTTCGAGCTGGACGGCGATGGCGTCGGGGTCGGTCCCGGGACGGATGACGTCGTTCCCGCCGGCGCAGATCGAGATGAGGTCGGGACGCAGGGCCACAGCCGGCTCGATCTGATCGTGCACGATCTGTGCGATCAGCTTTCCCCGAACGGCGAGGTTCGCGTAGGCGAAGTCGTCGACCTGGCGTGACAGCACCTCGGCAACTCGGTCCGCCCAGCCGCGATGGCTGCCGGGCTTCAGGGGATCGGGGTCGCCGATGCCCTCGGTGAACGAGTCGCCGATCGCGACGAACCTTCGCCAGGGGTGCGGGTTCTCGTTGTCGAGTTCCGGGGTGCGGCTCGATTCCTGGTCGGTCATCCAGCTCTCCTTCGCGAACGAACGCAGCGCGCTCGGTGGCGGACGCGCAGTGATCGAGCCTACTCGGGTGTGCGGGCTGTGGGCAGGACGCGCGCGGCGGACCGACGCAGCGTGCCGAGTGTCGGCGGCAGCGATTATCGTTGAGTCGATGCTTTCTCCGTCCTTCCCCCAGCGTGCTCCCTGGGGCACCGCGAACAAGCTGCGCGCCTGGCAGCAGGAGGCGCTCGAACAGTATTTCCAGGCAGATCAGCGCGACTTCCTCGTCGCGGCGACACCCGGTGCAGGTAAGACGACGTTCGCCCTCACCCTCGCTGTCGAGCTCATGCGCATGGGCGAGGTCAACCGGATCATCGTGGTCGCGCCGACCGAGCATCTCAAGACGCAGTGGGCCGATGCCGCAGCGCGGGTGCACATCCGCCTGGACCCCCGCTTCCGCAACAGCCATTGGGCGCCGGCGCGGCACTATCACGGCGCTGTCGTGACCTACGCACAGGTCGCTGCGAAGTCGTCGGTCCACCGCCATCTGACCGAAGACGCGAAGACACTGGTCGTGCTCGACGAGGTGCATCACGGTGGCGACGCCCTCAGCTGGGGCGATGCGATCCGCGACGCGTACGGGCCGGCGAAGCGCCGCCTGCTGCTCTCCGGCACACCCTTCCGCAGCGACACCGCGCCCATCCCGTTCGTGGAATACCACCCCGACGAGTCGGGTGCACGCATCTCCCGCACCGACTACAACTACGGCTACGGGCGTGCCCTGGCCGACGGCGTCGTCCGTCCCGTGCTGTTCCACATGTACGCCGGCAAGATGCGATGGCGCACGAGCACCGGGGACGAGCTCGAGACACACCTCGGGCAGGACAACACCAAGGACGTGACCTCGCAGGCCTGGCGCACCGCGCTCGACCCCGAGGGCGAGTGGATGCCCGCCGTGCTTTCCGCGGCGGATCGTCGTCTGACCGAGATCAGACACCACGTGCCGGATGCCGGCGGCCTGGTGCTCGCGACCGACCAGACCATCGCGCGTGCTTATGCAAAGATCCTGCACAGCATCACCGGCCAGCAGCCGACGATCGTCCTGTCCGACGACGCGACCGCGTCCGAGCGCATCGAGAAGTTCAGCAACAGCGAGGATCGCTGGATGGTCGCTGTGCGGATGGTGTCCGAGGGGGTCGACGTGCCTCGACTCGCGGTCGGCGTCTACGCCACGTCGTCGTCCACCCCGCTCTTCTTCGCGCAGGCCATCGGGCGCTTCGTGCGCGCGCGCCGTCGGGGCGAGGCGGCGAGCGTGTTCCTGCCCCAGGTGCCCGTGCTCATGGGTCTCGCCAACGAGATGGACAAGCAGCGCGACCATGCGCTCGACCGCCAGTCGAAGGACGACGACGGCCTCGAGGACTCGCTGCTCGACTCGGCGAATCGCGAGGACGATGCATCGGATGCGCTGACGCAGGAGTTCAGCTACCAGGCCCTCTCATCGGTGGCTCACTTCGACCGGGTCGTGTTCGAAGGACAGGAGTTCGGTCAGCTCGCCGAGCCCGGCACACCGGAGGAGGAGGAGTTCATCGGCTTCCCCGGCCTGCTCGAGCCCGAGCATGTGCACGAGCTCCTGATGCAGCGGCAGGCGCGGCAGACGCGACTTCGCGAGACGCGCGAGGCCGAGGCCGGACCCACCGAGACGACCACGCTGCCGGCGCCTCTGCACCGCACGCTTCGAGAGCAGCGGCAGCTGTTGAACAGCCTGGTGGGCCTGTATGCCCGCCAGAAGGGCGAGCCGCACGGCGCAGTGCATGCCGAGCTGCGCAGGATCTGCGGCGGACCGGCGGTCGCGCAGGCGACGGTGACGCAGCTGCAGTCGCGCATCGACGTGCTGCGCAAGCGCGTCCGGTCCTGATTTCCTCGCTCGGTTCGGAAGCCCGAAAAGCTGGCAATACTGCTCCCGGTACGTCCGTGAACCGTTCACGAAGCTAGCGTTGAACGGTTGCCCCGGCTCTCGGGGACCGTCGATCAGGAGACCTCATGACAGCCCCCGCTGCCGCCGAACCGACCGCCTCAGACCGCCGCCGCTGGGCGCGGTACCTCGTCGAGGAACGTGCCGAAGGGCACGTCTATCAGAAGCTCGCGACCCGTCGTACTGGTGAGGAGCGGGAGATCCTCCTCAGCCTCGCCGACGCCGAGCGACGGCACGAGCAGCACTGGCTCGATCTGCTGGGCGAGGAGCCCGGTCGTCTGCCCCGCGCCGGCATCCGATCCCGCCTTCTCGGCTGGATGGCCGGCCGGTTCGGATCCATCTTCGTGCTCGCCCTCGCGCAGAGCGCTGAGGCGCGTTCTCCCTACGATTCCGAGCAGTACGCGACTCCTGCCATGCGAGCCGACGAGAAGGTGCACTACGAGGTGGTTCGAGGGCTCGCCGCGCGCGGCCGCCGTCGGTTGTCCGGCTCGTTCCGTGCCGCCGTCTTCGGTGCCAACGACGGCCTCGTGAGCAACCTCGCGCTCGTGCTCGGCATCGGCGCCACGGGTGTCAGCTCGGGTTTCGTGCTCTTCAGCGGGATCGCGGGCCTGCTCGCCGGGGCCCTGTCGATGGGCGCGGGTGAATTCGTGTCCGTGCGCTCGCAACGGGAGCTCCTCGCCTCCACAGAGGCCAATGACGATGCCGCGGCATCCGCCGCCGATCTCGACATCGATGAGAACGAGCTCGCTCTGGTCTACCGCGCACGGGGGATCGAGCAGCAGGAGGCGTTGGAGCGCGCCCGGCGGATCGTCGACGCGGCCCGCGCGGGGGTGGAACGCACGGCCACAGGGCCGGTCCACGTCCACTCGGGCGATGACCACGAGATCGTCGGCAGCGACTGGACCGCGGCGATCTCGAGCTTCCTGCTGTTCGCGTCCGGTGCGATCATCCCCGTTCTGCCGTGGCTCTTCGGGCTCGAGGGCACTGCAGCGGTCGTCGTCGCGCTCGTGCTGGTGGGTGTCGCTCTCCTGTCCACCGGAGCAATGGTCGGGATCCTGTCCGGAGGACCGCCCCTGCGCCGCGCGCTGCGGCAGCTGGCGATCGGTTTCGGAGCGGCAGCGGTCACCTACGTGCTCGGTCTGGTGTTCGGGGTCGGCGCGGTCTGATCGGCATCCGCCTGACCGTATCGGCGAGGACTCGACGACCTGATCGAGTCCTCTTCGACGGCACGGCCGCACTGACACGAAAAAGGCCCCGGATATCGAGTGGATATCCGGGGCCTGCCTGTGCGCGGAGGGGGACTTGAACCCCCACGCCCTTACGGGCACTACGACCTCAACGTAGCGCGTCTACCATTCCGCCACCCGCGCAGGTGTTGGATGTTCGTTGCCGAACGAAGATTTACATTAGCACGAGCTTCGAGGCACTCCGAAACTGACGGTGACGCCCGGGCGCGCCACGGCGTTTCGATAGCCTGGACTCCATGACAGACGTGTCCCTTCCCGAGGTGGTCCGCATCGCGAGCGACCTGATCCGATTCGACACCTCGAACTTCGGCGGTGGCAAGGCCGAGGGCGAGCGGGAGGCAGCCGAGTACGTCGGAGCCTACCTGCGGGACCTCGGCCTCGATGTCGAGTACTACGAGCCCATCCCGCGGCGCACGAACGTCATGGCGCGGGTGCCCGGACGCGACCGGAGCAAGCCCGCGCTCGTGGTGCACGGGCATCTGGACGTGGTGCCTGCCATGGCTGAGGACTGGACGGTCGACCCTTTCGCGGGGCTCGTGAAAGACGGCATGCTCTGGGGGCGCGGCGCAGTCGACATGAAGAACATGAACGCGATGATCCTCACGGCAGTCGCCGACATCCTGCGGGCGGGTGAACAGCCCGAGCGTGATCTGGTGCTCGCCTTCTTCGCCGATGAGGAGAACGGCGGTGTCGAGGGGTCTGCTCTCGTCGTGCAGGATCGGCCGGAGTGGTTCGAGGGAGCGACCGAGGCGATCAGCGAGGTGGGCGGGTACTCGATCACGGTCGATGACCGCCGCGCCTACCTGTTGCAGGTGGGGGAGAAGGCCCTCATCTGGATCCGCCTGGTCGCGAAAGGGCGCGCCGGCCACGGCAGCCGTCTGCATGACGACAACGCTGTCACGAAGCTCGCAGAGGCGGTGGCCGCGATCGGGCGCACGCGCTGGCCGTTGCGACTGACGCCCACCACCGAGGCGCTGCTGCAGGGCCTGAGCGATCTCACCGGACGCTCCATCGACGACCCGGACGCCCTCGCGGCCGCAGCAGGGCCGGCCGAGGCCTTCCTCCGTTCCTCCTTCCGCACGACGACCAACCCGACCGCCCTGTCTGCCGGATACAAGCACAACGTGATCCCTGAGCGGGCCGAGGCGTTGATCGACGTGCGGGTCATCCCCGGAACGGAAGACGATGTGCTCGCAGAGCTGCAGCGGATCGTGGGCGACGAGATCGAGATCCAGACGGTCGTGCGAGACATCGGGATGGAGACGCCCTTCGACGGCGAGCTCGTCGACGCGATGGTCGCGAGTCTCGGCCGGCATGACCCCGGCGTGCCGGTCATCCCCTACCTGCTCGGAGCGGGAACCGACAACAAGGCGCTCGCATGCCTCGGAATCACCGGGTACGGCTTCGCACCTCTCCGGCTCCCCGCGGACCTCGACTTCACCGGGATGTTCCACGGGGTCGATGAGCGAGTGCCCGTAGAATCGCTTGTCTTCGGTCAGCGGGTGCTGGCTGATCTGCTGCGCACGTATTGAGCTCTCTGCTCACGTCCGCGCACCACGACTCAGAAAGCTCCTCCATGCACTTGTTCGAAGCGCTCATTCTCGGCATCGTCCAGGGACTCACCGAGTTCCTCCCGATCTCCTCCAGCGCCCACCTGCGGATCCTCGGCACCTTCCTTCCGTCGGGCGAGGATCCCGGTGCCGCGTTCACCGCGATCACCCAGATCGGCACGGAGGCGGCGGTCGTCGTGTTCTTCTGGCGGGACATCGTGCGGATCATCGCGCAGTGGTTCCGATCGCTGACCGGCAGGGTCCCACGCAGCGATCCGGATGCGCGGATGGGATGGATGATCATCATCGGCAGCATCCCGATCGTGGTCCTGGGACTCCTCTTCCAGGATCAGATCGAGACCGTCTTCCGTTCGCTCTGGATCGTCGCGATCATGCTGATCGTCTTCGGCATCCTGCTCGGGATCGCAGACCACGTCGGCGCCAAGCGGCGCAAGCTCGATCAGCTCACCTACCCCCACGGCATCGCCTACGGCTTCGCTCAGGCTCTGGCTCTGATCCCCGGAGTCTCACGTTCCGGTGGAACGATCACGATGGGACTCTTCCTCGGCTACGAACGTGCCGCGGCCGCTCGCTACGCGTTCCTGCTGGCGATCCCCGCCGTGTTCGGCAGCGGCTTCTACCAGGTGTTCAAGAGCTGGGACGAACCGTCGTTCTTCTCCTTCGGAGACACGCTCGCCGCGACGGGCATCGCATTCGTCGTGGCGCTCGGCGTGATCGCCTTCTTCATGAACTACATCTCGAAGCGGAGCTTCCTGCCTTTCGTGATCTACCGCATCCTCCTGGGCACCGTTCTTCTGGTGCTGCTGGGGACCGGCGTCATCGCGGCGTGAGGACGACAGCCTCGGCGACTATCGCTTGTGGTCGCCGGGGCCGTCGCCGCGGCGCTTGAGGTATCGCTCGAAGGCCTGAGCGATGGCGTCGCCCGACGCATCGGGAGAGTCCCATGTGTCGCGCGTGCGCTCGAGCTGATGGATGTACTCGGTCATGTCCTCGTCGTCCGCCGCCGCGGCATCGATCGACGCCTCCCAGGCGGCGGCCTCCGTGCGCAGGTGATCACGAGGCACGTCGACGCCGGTCAGCTCCTCGAGGCGATCGAGGAGAGCGAGAGTCACCTTGGGTGACGGCGTAGCTGAGGCGACGTAGTGCGGCACGCTCGCCCACAGGCTGGCCGTCGGGATGCCGGCGCTCTCGGCGAAGTGCTCGATCACGCTCAGGATGCCGACGGGACCCTCATACAGCGAGCGCTCGAGGCCATGAGCCTCGCGGATCTGCTCGTTCTGGCTCGAGGCGAAGATCGAGATGGGGCGGGTGTGGGGTACATCGGACAGCATCGCACCGAGGGTCACGAAGCCCGTGATGTCGTCGCGGAGAGCGACGTCGATGAACTCCGAGGCGAAAGCCTGCCAGGTGCGCGCAGGCTCCACGCCGGTGAGGATCCAGAACTCGGGGCCGGGCCCGGGGTCGCGCGGGCGCCAGAGTCCGGCTTCGGGCCAAGTAAGCTGTCGACGCCCCTCCGCGTCCATCTTCGTCGCGGGGCGCGTGTACTGGTAGTCGAAGTACAGCTCCGGGTCGATGGAGTGCACGAGGTCGTAGTCGGTCGTCTCGCGCAGTGCGGCGACCGCGCCGCTCGCGGCTTCCCCTGCGTCGTTCCAACCGTCGAAGGCGACGATGACGATGCGTGAACCGAGGCCATCCATCGTGGGCTCCCTTCGTGGATTCCGGATCGGTATCCCTCCAGGCTAGTCCGACGGCGCGGGGAGGGGGTGGAGCCACGGGTAACATGGTTCGGTGAGCAGACAGCCCCGCGCGATCCTCTGGGACATGGACGGAACACTCGTCGACACCGAGCCGTATTGGATGGCAGCTGAGACCGCGCTGGTCGAATCGTTCGGCGGCACGTGGACCCACGAGGATGCGCTTCAGCTCGTCGGCAACGGCCT
Organism: Actinomycetota bacterium; assembly: GCA_037033305.1. GTDB lineage: Bacteria > Actinomycetota > Actinomycetes > Actinomycetales > Microbacteriaceae > Microbacterium. The sequence goes on from JAZBLP010000013.1 coordinate 16,696, forward strand.
CATCGACAGCGCGATCATCCTGCAGAACGCGGGCGTCGACATGGAAGCCGAGGCGATCATCTCGCTCCTCACCGACGGCGTGCAGGACGCTCTGCGTACGCAGGGAGTGCCCTTCCGCCCCGGCGCACGTGAGCTGCTGCAGGATCTGAGATCTGCGGGGATTCCCACCGGACTCGTGACGATGTCGCTGCGTCGCATGGCGCTGAGCGTCGTCGAGCTGATCGAGTTCCAGGCCTTCGACATCGTCGTCGCCGGTGATGACGTGACCAATCCGAAGCCCCACCCCGAGCCCTACCTCCACGCGGCCTCCCTGCTCGACATCGACATCGCCGATGCCGTGGTCATCGAGGACTCGCCGACCGGTCTCCGTGCGGGCCTCGCATCCGGCGCCGTCGCGCTCGGCGTACCGCACATCGTCTCCCTCGATCATGTCGGCGCGCACGAGCTCTGGCCGAGCCTCGAGGGGCGCACCGCCGCCGACCTGATCGAACTCTTCGACCGCAAGACCTCCATGACGGGAGCCACTCGATGACCGACACCACCTCACAGCGGCCGAGCGGGCCGTTCCGCGAGGGCGATCGGGTGCAGCTCACCGGCCCCAAGGGGCGCCTGCACACCGTGACCCTCCGCGAGGACGGGGAGCTGCACACGCACCAGGGTGTGCTGCGGCACCGAGACCTCATCGGCTTGCCCGACGGCTCGGTCGCCGCGAACAGCTCGGGTCACGAGTACCTCGCGCTCCGGCCTCTGCTCCGCGATTTCGCGATGTCGATGCCGCGTGGCGCCGCGATCGTCTACCCCAAGGACGCTGCACAGATCGTCATGCAGGCCGACATCTTCCCCGGTGCTGTCGTCGTGGAGGCGGGGGTCGGGTCAGGTGCCCTCTCGCTCTCGCTGCTGCGGGCCATCGGCCCGGTCGGCCGGCTGGTGTCCTTCGAGCGGCGTGAGGACTTCGCCCAGGTCGCACGGGGCAACGTCGAGACCTTCTTCGGCGAGACGCCGGAGACCTGGGACGTCGTGGTGGGAGACCTCGCGGATGCGCTGCCGGCGCAGTTCCCGGCCGGCACGGTCGACCGTGTCGTGCTCGACATGCTCGCTCCGTGGGAATGCATGGACGTCGTCGCCGACGCGCTCACTCCCGGCGGCGTCGTGCTGTGCTACGTCGCGACGGCCACGCAGCTCTCGCGGGTCGCCGAGTACATCCGCAGCACCGGGCTGTTCACGGATCCCGAGGCCTCCGAGACCATGGTGCGCGGCTGGCACGTCGAGGGACTCGCCGTCCGGCCCGATCACCGCATGGTGGCGCACACCGGTTTCCTCCTCACGGCTCGTCGGCTGGCGCCGGGTGCTGTGGCCCCTCAGGTGAAGCGCAGGGCCTCCAAGAGCAGCTACGGCGACGCGGACGTCGAAGCATGGACACCGGGCGCCGTCGGAGATCGCGAGATCAACGACAAGAACCTGCGCAAGCGGGCGAGGGAAGCGGCGAAGGCCGCCGAAGGCGCTCGTCTGGCAGCCGGTTCGCGCGAATCCGAGCCCCCGACGGAATAGACTGGAGCGCGTGCGTAAATCGTCCGCCGTTCTGGCAACCCTCAGCCTCGCTGTCCTCACTCTGACCGGATGCGCCTCGGCGCCCTCGTTCGCCGGTGACGCGTGCGATCGTGCGGCGGCGGCGACCGCATCCGTCGCGGATTCGGTCACCGTGGAGGGCGACCTCGGAGAGGCCCCGGACGTCACCGTGTACAGCCCGGTGAAGGCAGACGAGACGTCCTTCACCGACGTGGTGACCGGGGATGGGAACACCCTCACGTCCACGTCTCAGCCGATGGTCCTCGACATCGCCTTCTACGGCGGCGAGAGCGGCGAGAAGCTGTACGAGTCCGAGTTCAACGGCGACCCGAGCCGTGTGCACAGCATCTCCTATTGGGCGGAGCGCTCGGCCGGTCTCGAGACGGTGCTGGAATGCGCGACCGGAGGAAGCCGGATCGTCGCCGTGCTGACTCCTGAGGACTTCGGTGAGGCGAACGTCGAGGCGTTCGGGCTCGAGGACGATGAGAACGTCGTCGCGATCATCGACCTCCAGGACGTCTACCTGGCTCACGCCGAAGGCGCGTCGCAGTTCAACGACGCTCGGGGTCTGCCGACCGTGGTCCGTGCTCCCGACGGCACCCCTGGCGTGATCATCCCCGACAGCGACGCTCCCACAGAAACGGTCACCCAGACGCTCATCAAGGGCGACGGGGAGAAGGTCGAGAAGAACTCGACCATCGTCACCAACATCATGGCGCTCGGATGGGATGACAAGACTGTCACGTCGAGCACGTGGGGCGCTGAGCCGAACATCGGTCCGGCTGCGAAGGAGCTGGTCGGCGCGACCGTCGGGTCCCAGCTGCTGGTCGTCGTGCCCGAGGCAGACGGAAACCCCGCGACCGCCATCGTGGTCGACATCCTGGGCGTCGTTCCCGTCCCGGAGCAGTGATGGCGGCCCGGATTCCCGCGGAAGAGCGCCTGACGAATCTCGTCGTGGCGCTCATGGCCACGGAGATCGGGCTCACCAAACAGCAGATCCTCGACAACGTCTCGGGTTACCGTCAGCGCGCCGATGCGGGCGTGCGCTCTGATGCACTCGAGAAGATGTTCGAGCGCGACAAGGATGAGCTGCGTACTCTCGGCGTCCCGGTCGAGACGATCGGCGACCAGGCCGATCCCAACGATCTCCGCGAGGCTCGCTACCGTATTCCGCAAGCGGAATACGACCTGCCCACCGATATCGAGTTCACGGCCGCGGAACTCGCGGTGCTGCGGCTGGCGGGCAGCGTGTGGAGTGCCGAATCAGCTTCCGGCGACGCCAAGGCCGGGGTTCGCAAGATCCGGGCGCTCGGAATCGACGGAGACGAGCCGATCATCGGGTTCGCACCGCGGATCACCGCTCGCGATGCCGCGTTCCCTCCCCTCCAGGATGCGATCGAGAAGAGCAGGGTCGTCGTCTTCGACTACCTGAAGCCGGGCGAGGACGCACCGCGACGCCGCAGCATCCGTCCGCTCGCGCTCGTCGACTATGAAGCGAGATGGCACGTGTTCGGCGTCGATGTGGACATCGAGGAGGATCGCATGTTCCTGCTCAGCCGGATCGTGGGGGATGTGCGGATCACGGCGAAGGCGTTCGACCGGGCGTTGCGTGAGGGGGCGGGGGAGCGCGCCCTGGCCGGTCTCGAGCGCGTCGCCTCTCAGAACTCCGCGCTGCTCGAGGTCACGCCCGGCACCGAGGCGTCGCTGCGGCTCGGCCGCCGGGCGACGCCTGCCGCCACCCAGGGCATCCTCGTGCCCTTCGTGGACCTGCACATCTTCGCCGACGAGCTCGCGTCGTACGGTCCCGAGGTGCGGGTGGTCGAGCCGGCGGAACTCCGCTCGGCCGTCGTCGATCGCCTGGCGGCGGTCGTCGCGACGAATTCGGATGCGGGGGAGGCCCGATGAGCGCTCAGGGGAAGCCGCTGCTCGCCGCCGACCGAGTCCGCCTCTATCTGACGCTGGTGCCCTACCTGCTCGAGCACGGACAGGTCTCGCTCTCCGAGGCGGCTGCCGAGTTCGGGGTGACCTCGACGGAGATGCGGCAGATGGTCGAGAAGCTCACAGTCATCGGGCTGCCCGGTGACTCGGGTTTCTGGCAGCAGCCGCAGGAGATGTTCGACATCAACTGGGATCTCCTCGACGAAGAGGACATCATCGAGATCACCAACGACGTCGCTCTGCGTCGGGTTCCTCGATTCACTGCCCGCGAAGCCGCCGCGCTTCTCGCCGGTCTGCAGATGGTGGCCGCCGTGCCGGCGGTCTCGGACTCGGGGCTGGTCAGCGGGCTCATCTCCAAGCTCTCGCGGGGTGCAGCCGATGCGCCCGCGGAGGTCGTCGTCGCGCCCAGCGCTGTCGACGAGGTCCGCCAGGTGGTGTCGCGAGGAGTACAGAACGGTGTCGCGGTGTCGTTCACCTATCAGGCCCCCGACGCCGCGCCCACGACCCGCACCGTGGATCCCGTGCAGGTGCTCATCACCAATGCGCAGTGGTATCTGCAGGGGTGGTGTCACATGCGAAAGGCCATGCGCACGTTCCACCTCGATCGCGTGAGCGAAGCCCGTCTGACCGATATCCCGATCACTCACGCGGGTGAGCACGTCCCGGAGGCCTTCTCGGCGGTCGAGGACGAGGGCGAGGTGCGAGTGCGGGTGCCAGAGCGGATGGCGCCCCTGCTCGGAGACTTCCTCACGGCCGACAACTCCGACGTGAGCGAGGGGATCGTCACGGTTCGGCTGCATCTCGCCGACCCTCGGGGAGTGAAGCGACTGGCCGCGAAGTTCGGCGGCGCCCTCGAAGTGGTGGACCCCGGAGTCGCTCGAACAGCGGCGCGGGAGTGGGCTGCAGCCGGACTCGCCCTGTATCGCCACCCCGAGGGCGACAACGCCCGTTAGACTTTCACCAAACGACGAAGGAGAATCATGGGCGCTTTCGGTTGGCCACATCTGCTGATCATCCTCGCCGTCATCCTGCTGCTCTTCGGTGCGGCGAAGCTGCCGGCACTGGCGAAGAGCCTCGGTCAGTCCGCCCGGGTGTTCAAGGGCGAGATGAAGGCGATGAAGAACGAGGACGCGACTGACGCCGCGGATCCGGCATCCCCGACGACCACGACCTCGGTCGCAGACACCACGGTGACGGCTCGCGATACGGATCCGGGTCAGCCCCCTCGATCCGCCTAGTTCGTGTCCGCTCTCGATTCCGCCGACCAGGAGACGCCAGGCCGTGACAGGCGGATGTCTCTCGGCGCGCATCTGATCGAGCTCCGTAAGCGTCTGTTCATCGCCGCCGGTGCGCTGGTCGTCGGCATGATCATTGCCTTCGTCGTGACAGGGCCGATCATCGACCTGCTCTCGGTCCCGATCGCCACGATCGCCGAGCAGCAGGGGCGTGAGTACACCGGCCTGAATTTCACCACTGTGACGAGCGGGTTCGATCTTCGCATGCGGATCGCCTTCGCGATCGGGTTGCTGATCTCGGCGCCTGTGTGGCTGTGGCAGGTCTGGGCCTTCGTCATGCCGGGGCTGACCAAGAAGGAGACCCAGTACACCTGGGGATTCCTCGGGGCGGCCATCCCGCTGTTCTTCGCAGGCTGCACCGTCGCCTTCTTCGTTCTTCCGCACGTGATCGAAGTCATGGCCTCATTCGTTCCCACCGGCATGGCGCAGTTCTTCGACTACTCCACGTATTACGACTTCGTCTTCAAGTTCCTGCTCGTGCTCGGCATCGCCTTCGTGCTGCCTGTGTTCCTGGTGGCGCTCAACCTCGCCGGCATCATGTCGGGCCGCGACATCCTCAAGGGCTGGCGTGTCGCCATCCTGATCTGCACGATCTTCGCCGCCATCACGACCCCGCCCGCTGATGTGTTCTCGATGCTGCTGTTGATGGGATCGATGATCGTGCTGTACTTCGCGGCGACCTTCATCTCGATGCTCTTCGACCGGCGCAAGCGCAAGCGCGACGCGGCTGCAGGCATCGAGCCCGTGGCCGTATGAGCTCGCCGGCCGAACGATACGCCGCCGCTCGAGAGGCTGCAGGGCACCCGGCGACCGTCGCCTTCGCGGCGAATCAGAGGTTCGAGCTCGACCCCTTCCAGGTCGAAGGCTGCCACGCACTCGAGGACGGCCAGAGCGTGTTGGTCGCGGCACCGACCGGTGCAGGCAAGACGATCGTCGGCGAGTTCGCGATCCATCTCGCGATGCAGACTCCCCGCGACAAGGCCTTCTACACGACCCCGATGAAGGCGCTCTCGAACCAGAAGTTCCGCGAATTGGTGGACGTCTACGGCCCGGACGATGTCGGCCTGCTCACCGGCGACACGAACATCAACGGCAACGCCCGGATCGTCGTGATGACGACCGAAGTGCTGCGAAACATGATCTACGCCGATTCGGCGGCTCTCCGGGATCTGCGCTACGTCATCATGGACGAGGTCCATTACCTGGCCGATCGGTTCCGCGGGGCGGTGTGGGAAGAGGTGATCATCCACCTGCCGCAGCAGGTGCGGCTGGTCTCGTTGAGCGCCACGGTCTCGAACGCCGAGGAGTTCGGCGACTGGCTCGACACCGTACGCGGAGATACCGAGGTGATCGTCTCGGAGATCCGTCCGGTTCCGCTCGAGCAGCACGTGCTCGTCCGCGATGATCTGCTTCCGCTCTTCGACGATCGGGCGGGGATCGCCACCGCCCAGGTGAACCAGGAGCTGATGAGGATCCGGTCCTTCACCGGCTCCAACTACGACAACAACCGCTCGGCACAGGAGTATCGCAGCAATCGCCACGCCGGCCGACAGGCGCAGCGCCCGCCGCGAGGAGGGCGTCGTCCCGTCCGTTCCGCGAACGTCCGTCGGATCGAGCGCATGGATCGTCCCGACGTCGTGCGGCTGCTCGAGCAGGCCAATCTGCTGCCGGCCATCTTCTTCATCTTCAGCAGGGTCGGGTGTGACGCGGCGGTGCAGCAGGTCCGCAGGTCGGGCGTGCGGCTGACCTCGACGGAGGAGCGCGCGGAGATCCGTGCGATCGTCGAGGACCGGACCCGTTCGCTGCAAGACGAGGATCTCGGCGTCCTGGGCTACTGGGAATGGCTCGAAAACCTCGAACGCGGCGTGGCTGCGCACCATGCGGGGCTGCTGCCGGCGTTCAAGGAGGTCGTCGAAGATCTGTTCAAGCGCAAGCTCGTGAAGGTCGTCTTCGCCACGGAGACCCTGGCTCTCGGAATCAACATGCCCGCGCGGACCGTCGTTCTCGAGAAGATGGAGAAGTTCAACGGCGAGGCACGTGTCGCGATCACCTCTGGGGAGTACACGCAGCTCACCGGTCGGGCCGGACGACGCGGCATCGATGTCGAGGGCCACGCGGTGGTGCAGTGGACCGAGGGGATGGATCCGCAGGCCGTCGCCGCCCTCGCCTCCCGCCGCACATATCCGCTGAACTCGAGTTTCCGACCGACGTACAACATGGCCGTCAATCTGATCGATCTGTTCGGCAAGCAGCGGGCGCGCGAGGTGCTGGAGTCCTCCTTCGCCCAGTTCCAGGCCGACCGCGCGGTCGTCGGGCTGGCCAGACAGGTCCGTGAGGCGGAGGAGTCCCTCGAGGGATACAAGGCGGCGATGGTCTGCGACCATGGCGATTTCCTCGACTACGCCTCCATCCGTCGAGAGCTGAGCGATCTCGAGAAGAAGAACCGCCAGGACTCGAATGCGCCGCGCACGTCGCGTGACAAGCGCATGAAGCAGATCCAGAGCCTCCGCACCCGCATGCAGCGTCACGGATGCCATCGATGCCCAGATCGCGAGGCCCATGCGCGCTGGGCCGAGCGGTACTGGAAGCTCAAGCGTCAGAACGATCGCATCCGCCGTCAGATCGAGACGAGGACCGGGACTGTGGCCCGCGTCTTCGACCGGGTCGTCGAGGTGCTCGAGACGCTGGACTATCTCCACAGAGACGAGCAGGACGAAACGACGCTCACCGAGGCCGGGCGCACGATGCGGCGGATCTACGGCGAACGCGATCTGCTGGTGGCCGAGTCGCTCAGGCAGGGGCTGTGGGATGGACTCGATGCCCCGTCTCTGGCTGCGATGGCGTGCTGCCTCGTCTACGAGCCTCGTCGCGACGAGGCGAACGCGGGGGAGCGGGACCTTCCCCGCGGTTCCTTCCGTGCCGCGTACGAGAAGACGACCACGCTCTGGGCCGAGCTGGATGACCTCGAGAAGGACCATCACCTGCCGGGTTCGGAGCCTCTGTCCGCGGGACTCGCCGGGGCGATGCACTCCTGGGCGCGCGGAGGGATGCTGGACCGCGTCCTCGTCGACGCCGACATGGCGGCCGGCGACTTCGTGCGCTGGGCCAAGCAGACGATCGACCTGCTCGATCAGCTCTCGATCGTCGCGGAGGACGGTGCGCTGGCCCGCAACGCCCGTGTTGCACTGGATGGCGTCCGTCGCGGCATCGTCGCCTATTCCTCGATGTGAGAATAGGAAGGATGCCCGAACCCCGCGTGCCGCAGCGCCCCCTTCTGCCGCTCTCGCTCGCCTTGCCCGCTGCGGCGATGGCCGCACTCCTGATGAATCTGTCTTATCCGGCCACAGCGGTGTGGGTGCTGGCGTTCCCGGCTACGGCCCTGCTGCTTCTCGCGCTGATCGGCCGCCGGGCCGGAGGAGCGCTGGCGGTCGGACTCGTCTACGGCGTGATCTTCTTCGGTCTGCTGGTCTCGTTCACATCCCGCTACCTGGGTCCTCTGCCGTGGGCGGCGCTGAGTGTCCTGGAAGGCATGCTCACGGCCGTCGCGCTGATCCTGACGACGCTCGCTTACCGCTGGATGCCTCGCGCCTTTCCGAGCCTCTGGGCGCGACTCCTGCTCATCCCGGCCGTCGTGGCGGCGCTGTGGGTCGGTCGCGAGGTGTTCGTCGGCTCATGGCCCTACGGCGGGTTCCCGTGGGCTCGCCTGGGCATGAGCCAGGCCGAGAGCCCCCTCGCTCACGTCACGTCCTGGATCGGCGTGAGCGGCCTCAGCTTCCTGATGGTGTTCCTCGTCGCGCTCGTGATCCAGATGGTGCGCGAACGACTCTGGCGTCGGCCGACTGCGCTCATCGCACCGATTATCGTGACCGTTGCTCTGCTGCTCACACCCCTTTTCCCCACGACGGTCAGCGGATCTCTGCGCATTGCTGCGGTGCAGGGAAACGGGCCGAGCGGCTATTTCGACGAGCGTGAGCCCTATTCGCTCATCGACGCTCAGACGGACGCGACCGAACCGCTGTATGGCGAAGACGTCGACCTGCTCGTGTGGCCTGAGGGTTCGCTCGACTTCGATCCGTTCCAGTCCGACTCCTTGGCGAGGAGGATGAGCGCGGTCTCCTCCCGCGTCGGCGCACCTCTGCTGGCCAACGCCGCCACGGAACGAGACGGTCTCTTCTACAACACGTCGATGCTGTGGACGGAAGAGGGCGGCGATGGGCAGGTGCATGACAAGCGGCATCCGGTTCCCTTCGGGGAGTACGTGCCCGACCGTGCCTTCTTCAACGCACTCGCACCCGATCTGATCGGGCTGATCCAGCGTGAGTACACCCCGGGCACGAACCCGCCGGTCATCGATGTCGACGGTGTGAAAGTCGGGCTGGCCATCTGTTTCGATGTGATCTATGACGACGTGATCAATGAGGGGATGGCGGGCGGTGCCGAGGTGCTCGTCTTCCAGACGAACAACGCGGACTTCCGCGGGACGAACGAGAATCTTCAGCAGCTCGCCGTCGCGCGGATGCGCGCGATCGAGACCGGCCGCAGCGTGGTCAACATCTCGACGGTGGGCACGAGCCAGGTCATACGCCCGGACGGTACCACGGTCTCGAGCCTGGGTGCGGGAAAGGCCGGAGCACTTCTCGAGGATGTCGAGCTGCGCTCCGGCCTGACTGCTGGTGTGGTCGTGGGCCCCTGGATCCAGGGGCTTCTCCTGTGGGGTGGGCTGGGCGCGCTGGCCTTCGGGTGGTTGCGCGCCGGCAGGCGCTAGGCGCCGATCTTCTCCCGGGTCGGATCCTCACCCGCGCCGCGGCGGGCACGGATGAACGCGAGACGCTCCTCGAGGAGCTCCTCGAGTTCTGCGCGAGTGCGACGCTCGAGAAGCATGTCCCAGTGAGTGCGGGCTGCCTTCTCGTCCGTGACCTCGAGCGTGACGGCCTGGCCGTCGACGTTCAGGCGCGCTTCCGCTCCGCAGGAACGGCATTCCCAGGTCTGGGGCGGCTCTGCGTCCGCGGAGAACATCAGGTTCGTGACATGGCCGCAGGTGTCACAGGTGTAGGTGGTTTCACGGCGCTCCATGAAAACGACGCCCTCTTCGCTCTGTAGGCTCTGGGCGCCGAGTCGGATGCCGCGTAGGCTGCGATCTGCCATTGTGTGGTCCTCTCGTCGCTGTCAGGTATAACGCTCCAGCCTGTGCGCTTCATCCACGCGGGCGGGTTCTGGGCGCTATTCACAGCGGAATCCCAGCGCCACAGCGTAAAGGCGGCGTGGCGCGCTCAGCGGCCGATCGTGGCCAGCGCGAGATCGGCGCGGTCGGTGACGATGCCGTCTACACCGAACTCGACAAGTCGACGCATGGAATCCGCGTCGTTCACCGTCCACACCTGCACCTCGACGCCGCGCCGGTGAGCAGCCCGGAGGAGCGCACGCGTCAGCACCTTCACACCGCGGTGCTGTTCGGGGATCTGGAGCACGTCGACATCGATGAGGGCACGGGCGGGGGAGAGGTGCAGAGCCGAGAGGGCTCGGACCGCGGCGATGGTGCGGCTGCCGCCCGACGTCGCCGGGCGGAGGGAAGCGCCCGCGCGCAGGACCGCTGCGATCGTCGCGAGGCGGTTCCTGTCGGAGAAGCTGGTCACGAGAACCCGGTGGGTGTGATCCGCGAGGATGGGACCGAGAGGTGCTGCGGCGTCTGCGGTCTTGACGTCGATGTTGAAGCGCGCGGTCGGGAATGCCGACAGTGCCTCCGCGACCGTGAGGAGCCCTCCGTGGTCGGCGAAGATCGCGGCGAGCTCGCGGGTGCGCACCTCTCGGACGGGACGGGGATCACCGACAAGTCTGTGCAGCGTCGCATCGTGGAAGAGCACGACATCGCCGTCTGCCGTCACCTGGCAGTCGGTCTCGATGTACTCTGCTCCGGCGGCATGCGCAGCGGCGAAGGCTGCGGCCGAGTTCTCCCAGACACCGGAGTCCCCGCCCGCCGCGGTGATCAGACCGCGGTGAGCGAGGACTCGAGGGTGACGTGCCTTGACGAGATACGGATGCGTCACGCGCCCGGCAGGTTCGTCGGGGGCTGTCCCGGTCGCGGGGTGAACGCGGTGCCGATGCCCTTCAGTGCCTCGGTCAGTTCGCTCGGGATGATCCAGAGCTTGTTCGACTGGCCTTCGCTGATCTTCGGCAGCATCTGCAGGTACTGGTATGCGAGCAGCTTGTCGTCGGGCTCGCCCTGATGGATGGCGGTGAAGACGTTCTGGATCGCTTCGGCCTCACCCTGTGCGCGCAGCACGGCGGCCTGCTTGTCGCCCTCGGCGCGGAGGATCTCCGCCTGTCGCGCACCTTCGGCCTCGAGGATCGCGGACTGCTTGGTTCCCTCGGCCGTGAGGATCGCCGCTCGACGGTCGCGCTCGGCGCGCATCTGCTTCTCCATCGAGTCCTGGATCGAGATGGGCGGGTCGATGGCCTTCAGCTCCACTCGGCCGACGCGGATGCCCCATTTGCCGGTCGCCTCGTCGAGCACGACGCGAAGCTGGCCGTTGATGTTGTCGCGGCTGGTCAGCGCCTCTTCGAGGTTGAGTCCGCCGACCACATTTCGCAGCGTCGTCGTCGTCAGCTGCTCGACGGCTCCGAGGTAGTTCGCGATCTCATACGTCGCAGCTCGTGCGTCGGTCACCTGGAAGTAGACGACGGTGTCGATCGAGACCACGAGGTTGTCCTCGGTGATCACGGGCTGCGGCGGGAAGGACACGACCTGTTCGCGCATGTCGATGAGAGGCCGCAGCCGATCGATGAACGGGACCAGAATGTTCAGGCCCGGCGTCAATGTCTTGTGATAGCGGCCGAGACGCTCGACCACGCCGGCCGTGGCCTGGGGGATGATGCGGATGGCGCGAGCCAGCGTGACCACCACGAAGATGGTGATCGCGATGACGAGGATCCACCCGATCGCTGCGGGGATGAACGATGCATCGTCCAAGAGACTCTCCTAGTCGTTGACGGGACGGACGGTCGCGGTCGCGCCGTTGATCGCCATGACGGCGATCGGTGATCCTTGAGGGATCAGCACGGCCCCGGCGGTGCGGGCGGTCCAGGTGTCGCCGTTGCTCAGCTTCACCTGGCCGGAGATCTGGGTGATGTCCTGCAGCGCGATGCCTCGCAGATCGAGAAGCGCGTCGACATTGGACTTGGTCGGGTCCTCGCCGCGATGCAGGCGTCTGATGAGCGGCGGACGCAGGAACAGGATGAAGAGGGCGGCCGCCGCGGCGGCGATCAGCACCTGCACCCAGACCGGGATGCCGAGGAAGTCCGTCACGAGTCCGACGACGCTGCCGAAGCTCAGCATCAGGAAGGTGAAGTCGAGAGTCAGCATCTCGATCACGAGGAAGATGGCGATCAGGATCAGCCAACCGATCCATGCCCATTGGTCGATGAACTGAACGAATGTCGCGAAGTTGTCCATGCGGCCTCCTTTGCGGTCAACCTATCACGCACGTCGAGCCCGGTCCCGGCTGGACGGGGCCGGCTTGATAGTCTGAAAGCGCCGTGTCATCACGGCGAATCACGCATCAGAGGAGTCACCGTGACCGACGTTCTTCCCGCAGGTTCTCTCGACGGCAAGGTCGCCCTTGTCACCGGCTCGTCTCGAGGGATCGGGGCGGACACCGTGCGCTATCTCGCCGAGGCCGGCGCCGACGTGGTGATCAACTTCCGCAACAAGGCTCCGCGCGCTGAGAAGCTCGCCGGTCAGCTGCGCGACCTGGGCCGCCGGGTGCTGGTCGTCGGTGCCGACCTGACCGACCCCGCCTCCGTCGGCGAGATGTTCGATGCGGTCAAGGCCGAATTCGGACACCTCGACGTGCTCGTCCTGAACGCCTCCGGAGGCATGGAATCGGGGATGGCCGAGGACTACGCCCTGACTCTGAACCGCGACGCACAGCTCAACGTCATCGACGCGGCTCTTCCTCTGCTCGGAGACGGTGCGCGCGTCGTCTTCGTCACGAGTCATCAGGCGCACTTCATCCGCACCACCCCGACCATGCCGGAGTACGAGCCGGTCGCGCTGTCGAAGCGTGCCGGAGAAGATGCGCTCCGTGAGCGGATCCCCGGTCTCGCCGAGAACGGCGTCGGCTTCACCGTGGTCTCAGGGGACATGATCGAAGGCACGATCACCGCGACTCTGCTCGAGCGTGCCAACCCCGGGGCGATCGCGGAGCGGCGCGAATCCGCAGGCAAGCTCTACAACGTGTCTGAGTTCGCCGCAGAGGTGGCTCGCGCCGCGGTCGACCCGGTTCCCGCAGACAACACCCGCCTCGTCGGCGACGTGAGCGCATTCGCCGCCGAGTGAACGGCTCAGACCAACCGAAAGAGCCCCGTCCATTCGGACGGGGCTCTTCGTGTCACGGAGCTGATCAGATGGCGGAGTCGGCCTGGGCCGATGCCACGAACTCCTTCGCGTCTCGGCCGAGCGTGATCGCGCGGACGATCTGGACGATTCCGAGGACGACGAGAGAGATGCCGAGCACCAGCCACAGCACAGCCGCGGCGTACAGCGGCGAGAAGAGCACGATGACACCGGCGATGATGCTGAGCAGGGCGTAGAGCAGCGTCCAGACCCGCGAGCCGTCCTTGCCGAGAAGCGACAGCGCCACCACTCCATCGACGATCCAGCTGATGCCGATGAAGATGACGACGACGAGTGCGAGGGTCGCGGCGGCCACCCCCAGGTTCGCGAAGGCGATGACGCCGGCCACGATGTAGACGAGGCCGAGCACGATGTGTCCGACTCGAGCCCACCCGCCCTTGACGCGGGAGAAGATGCCGAGCCCGATGTAGACGAGGCCGGCGATCACGAGGTATGTGGCGAAGATGCCGGTGACGATGACGGCGGACTTGGCAGGCCAGACGAGCAGGACGATACCGGCGATCAGTGCGATGACACCGGAGACCGCGAGGACGACTCGGATGGACGTGAACAGCGACTTCGCTTCGGAAGCGAGGGGAGCAGTCATGATGGGGCCCTTTCTGAGAAATTCCTGTGAGGGATGCTGACAGAGTAGCGCTGTCGAGGTCGAGATGGGGGTGAAGTCGATATCGATATGTCGCGGACGTTCACACTCCGATACGGAGCGTCATGGCAAAATCAGGGGGTGACACCCGACGATGATGCGCGGCTCCAGGAGCTCGTCGCCATGCGCAAGGTGCGGGATCGGATCGATCGCGAGTACGCGACACCCCTCGATGTGGAGGCGCTCGCGCGCGGAGCACACATGTCGGCCGGCCATCTCAGCAGGCGCTTCAAGGAGACCTACGGCGAGTCACCATACTCCTATCTGATGACGCGGCGGATCGAGCGGGCTATGGCGCTGCTGCGTCGTGGGGACCTCAGCATCACTGAGGTGTGCTTCGAAGTCGGCTGCTCATCGCTGGGCACGTTCAGCACTCGATTCACGGAACTGGTCGGTGTCCCACCCCGCGTGTATCGTGAACGCGCCGCCGACGTCGACGGCATTCCGACGTTCCAGGCGAAGCACGTCATCCGACCGATCAGGAATCAAGAAGCGCCGCGCACGGGCGCGCACCTAACGTGAACCACATGAACATCAGCATCCACTACGCATTCCTCCCGCACACCGATGCCGAGGCGGCTCTCGGCTTCTACCGTGACGCACTCGGCTTCGAGGTGCGCAACGACGTCGGCTACGATGGCCTGCGATGGCTCACGGTCGGTCCCGCGGGCCAGCCGGAGACATCGATCGTGCTGCACCCGCCGGCGACCGATCCCGGCATCACCGACGACGAGCGCCGGACGATTCTCGAACTCATCGCGAAGGGCAGCTACGGCGCCCTGACTCTGGCGAGCGACGACCTCGACGCGGTGTTCGAGCGACTGGTCGACAATGGCGCTGATGTGGTGCAGGAGCCCATGGATCAGCCCTACGGCGTTCGCGACTGCGCCTTCCGAGACCCCGCAGGCAATCTGCTCCGCATCAACCAGGCCGGCTGACCCCGGATAGCTATCGAGGATCCCCATGACGACGCACCCCGCTGACGGCCACGACATCATCCGCGTACAGGGTGCGCGCGAGAACAACCTCAAAGAGGTGAGCCTCGACATCCCCAAGCGTCGCCTCACGGTATTCACGGGAGTTTCCGGATCAGGAAAGAGCTCGCTGGTCTTCGACACGATCGCGGCCGAGTCGCGGCGCATGATCGACGAGACGTACAGCGCGTTCGTCCAGGGCTTCATGCCCTCGGTACCGCGTCCGGACGTCGACGTGCTCGAGGGCCTCACCACGTCGATCATCGTGGATCAGGAGCGTCTCGGCGCGAATCCGCGGTCCACGGTCGGGACCGTCACCGATGCGAACGCCATGCTGCGAATCCTCTTCAGCAAGCTCGGCGAGCCCTACATCGGAGGTCCGACGGCCTTCTCGTTCAACATCCCGACCCAGAAGGCCAGCGGCGTGATGACCGGCCCTGGCGGCGAGAAGAAGATCGTCAAGGACGCCATCTACCTCGGCGGCATGTGCCCTCGATGCGAGGGCAGGGGAGCGGTATCGGATCTCGACCTCGCGCAGATCGTCGATGAGTCGAAGTCCCTCGACGAGGGAGCCATCATGGTCCCCGGCTACACCGCGGACGGCTGGATGGTGAAGGGCTTCTCCGCATCGGGCTTCTATCCCGCTGACAAACCGGTCTCGGAATTCACGGAGAAGCAGCGCCAGCTCTTCCTGTACGGCGAGGTCACCAAGGTCAAGATCTCGGGGATCAACATGACCTACGAGGGGCTGATCCCCAAGATCACGAAGTCGATGCTCTCGAAAGATCTTGACGCGCTGCAGCCGCACATCCGCGCCTTCGTCGAACGTGTGGCGACGTTCGCGACGTGCCCCGAATGCGATGGCACGCGCCTCACCGAAGGGGCACGGTCGTCGAAGATCGACGGCATCAGCATCGCCGACGCCTGCCGCATGCAGGTGACCGATCTCGCCGCGTGGGTGAGCGGTCTCGAGCTCTCCGGAGCAGCGCCTCTGCTCGAGGCGCTGAGCGCGAACCTCGACGCGTTCGTCACGCTCGGCCTGGGGTACCTGAGCCTCGAGCGTCCATCCGGGACGCTCTCCGGGGGAGAGGCCCAGCGCATCAAGATGCTGCGTCACCTGGGATCCTCTCTCACCGATGTCACGTACGTGTTCGATGAGCCGACCATCGGCCTGCATCCGCATGACATCCAGCGGATGAACACCTTGCTGCTGCGCCTGCGTGACAAGGGCAACACCGTGCTCGTGGTGGAGCACAAGCCGGAGACCATCGCCATCGGAGATCACGTGGTCGATCTCGGTCCCGGCGCTGGCAGCGCGGGCGGTGAGATCTGCTTCGAGGGAACGATCGAAGGATTGAAAGCCAGCGGAACTCGCACCGGCGCCCACCTCGACGATCGAGCGGTGCTCAAGGATGCGGTGCGCAGCGCCACCGGCGCGATCGAGGTCCGAGGCGCATCGGCGAACAACCTGCAGAACGTGGATGTCGACATTCCCACCGGCATCCTCACGGTCGTGACAGGCGTCGCGGGCTCCGGAAAGAGTTCTCTGATCCATGGGTCGGTGTCGAAACTCGATGGCGTCGTGTCCATCGACCAGGCGGCGATCAAGGGATCACGCCGAAGCAATCCCGCCACCTACACCGGCATGCTCGAGCCGATCCGGAAGGCTTTCGCGAAGGCCAACGGCGTCAAGCCTGCGCTGTTCAGCGCGAACTCCGAGGGAGCCTGCCCGACGTGCAAGGGTGCTGGCGTCATCATCACCGAGCTGGGGTTCATGGACACGATCGAGACACCCTGTGAGGACTGCGGTGGCAAGCGCTTCCAGGCTGCCGTCCTCGAGTACAAATTGGCGGGCAAGGACATCACGGAGGTGTTGGACCTCACGGTCGCCGAGGCACGGACGTTCTTCTCCGAAGGGGAAGCGAAGCTGCCGGCGGCAGCGACGATCCTCGGACGCCTCGAAGACGTGGGCCTCGGATACCTGTCGCTCGGGCAGCCGCTGTCCACCTTGTCTGGAGGCGAACGCCAGCGCATCAAGCTGGCGATCCAGATGGGGGAGAAGGGTGACACGTACGTGCTCGACGAGCCGACCACGGGACTCCATCTCGCTGACGTCCAGAACATCCTCGGGCTGCTCGATCGACTCGTCGAATCGGGCAAGACGGTGATCGTGATCGAGCACCATCAGGCAGTGATGGCGCACGCCGACTGGATCATCGACATCGGTCCGGGTGCCGGTCACGACGGTGGCCGTGTGGTCTTCGAGGGAAGCCCGGCGGATCTCGTGGCGGCGAGGTCGACGGTCACGGGCGAGCATCTGGCGGCCTACGTCGGCGCCTAGAGAAGGCTCCGCTCACGCCATGTGTTGGCGTGAGTCGGCCGGTGCGTCGAGATGACCTTCACGATCGCTCAGTCCTTGCGTGCGACCACGGTGTAGGTGCAGGGGAGGAGGTTCCGCTCCGGTTCGGGCCAGGCATACCCGCCGGGGACCTCGACCATCCGGGGACTGAACTGCCAGGGGAGTATCCGCCCCTCGTCGAAGTGCAGAAGACGCAGGCCGGCTCTCAACAGCGAACCCAGTATCTCCGACAGGGGATGCGGCCACTCGTACGTGCGCGGGTGGGCGACCTTGCCGTCTCCGGCATAGGTGGACTCGTCGTCCCATCGCTGCGCGCGACCGTCGCCGAAGTACGGGTAGCGGGTCGTCAGGGTCGGCGCATCTTCATCCAGCGCGTACAGAGCAGGGTGTCCATCGCGGATGTAGAACGTTCCGCCGGGGCGCAGAAGGCCGACGATCTGTGCGGCCCAGCGGTCGAGGTCGTCCAGCCAGGTGATCGTGCCGATGCTCGTGTAGACCACATCGAAGTCGCCGTTCACAGCCGCGCGTGCGTCGAGGACGTCCGTCTCGACCCACGTCGCCGAGATCCCCGTATGTTCGGCCAGAGACTTCGCTGCGTCGAGGGCCGGCGCGGAGAAGTCGACGCCGGTGACTGTCGCTCCCGCCCGTGCCAGTGAGATCGTGTCGGTGCCGATGTGGCATTGCAGATGGCACAGGTCGAGTCCGTTGATCCTGCCCTCGGGCAGGAACCGACGAAGCACCGGCAGATCAGCGCTGACGACGTCACTGAGATGCGAGGGATCGTCGAAGGCGTCGAGACCGTACGCGACCTCATGCAACGGCACGCGATCGTTCCAGTTGTCCTGGTTGGCGTCGCGCGCGGCCGCCCAATCGATATCGATGTTGCTTCCGTTCACGCCTTGAGCCTAGCGACGCGCTCTCAGTGTTCCCGTAGAACTTCTGCAGCGCTCCGGCGCGCACGCATTAGCCGATAATGCACATTATGTCAGCTCGGAACGGATCAACCCTCTCCCGAGGGCCGGCGCGTTACCAGGGAGTGCCCCGCAGGTCGATGTCCCCCTGCGGCCACAGCGAGTCTGACGCGTCATGGATGAGGATGGGCGTTCCCGACGGCTCGGTCACGTCCGAGCCATCGGCGATCGACACGTGCCGTTCCTGCGCGTGGACGCGACTCCACCCGGTGCTCTCGTAGAACGGCACGACGTCCTCGCGGCATCCGAGATACCCGAATTCGACGAGAGCATCGGCACGCATGGCCTGCTGTGCACGAGCCATCACGCGTCGTCCGACGCCTCCGCCGCGCCAGTCCGGATGCACCAGGACTCCGCCGGTTCCGGCGACGACGATGTCGCGAGTACCGACGCTGATCACGCGACGCTGAAATCCGACGTGAGCGATCAGCGTCGAGTCGACCCACGCCATCACGTGCACCTGCGCGGGCGAATAGCCGTAGGGGCGGTCCGGGATCCAGGCGCCGTGCGTCGTGCCGTACTCCCTGTCGAAGAGCTCGCCGAGCGCTGACAGCTGTGTGGCTGACAGATTCTCGTGGTCCATGACCTCGATGCGTTCGACGGGAGCAGTGTGGTCGTGGTGAGGCGCGAGGTCGCGCACCGTGACAAGAGTGCGTCCGTGTTCGCTGACCCGGCCCGCTCGGCCCGAGTCCACGAACCCCAGTCTGTCGAGCACGCGGCGCGAGCTGGCGTTCCAGTCCCAGACGCCTGCCCACACACGACGAAAGCCTGCATCGGAAGCCCATCGCAGCACTGCCGTCGCGGCCTCCGTGGCGTAGCCGCGATTGTGGACAGCCTGGAGGAGCTCGAAGGCGATCTCCGGCTCCTGATCGTTACCGTGCCCGTCGAAGATGAGCCCGCAGTAGCCGAGGACCTCGCCCGAGACAGCGTCCTCCACCGTGAGCAGGCCTGACTGCTTCGACTCCGGATCGGTGATGTGCGCGGCTATCTCGGATGCCGTCGGGTGTCCGGCCGCATCCAGCTTTCGGTGCGCCGGGACGCGCTCGTCGCGCTCTGTCCAGAGCACGTGGAAGACGGTGGCGTCCGAGGCTGTCTGGGGACGGAGAACAAGGCGATCGGTTCGGAGGCGCACCGGGAGGGGCCTCTCCCCCTCGCGAGCAGCGACAGCCGTCATGAGATCTCGTCCCGTGCTTCGGCAGTCCCATCGAATCCGTCACCGCCGGACTCCCAGAGTCGGTGCTGCGCATCGAGCCAGTCCCCCACGACCGCAAGTCGGTCGCGGTCGAGGATGCAGGTGCGCACGCGACCGTGCTTCGCTGTGCGGATGAGCCCGTTGTGCTCCAGCGTGCGTACGTGCTTCATGAACGACGGGAGCGTCATCGCGAAAGACTGGGCCAACTCCCCCACGCTCGACGGGCCCGCACCGAGAATCCGGATCACCTCGCGCCGGGTCGGATCGGCGAGCGCGAGGAAGACTCCGTTCAGATCCTCATGGTTAGCCATAAATAAAAGTATTCCGCACGGCAATGGTTAGCGCAAGGGCACAGTGTCGTCGTCACGTGCCATGCGCACCAGGCCGTCGCGACCATCCCAGGAGGGCACACGTGTGGAGCCGCGAGATTCGTAGAGGCGGATCGCTGCATCGCGCCACCGCCAGACGGAAAGCCGGGTCCGTCTGCCGGCGAGCTCCAGTCCAGCGTCGATCAGAGCTCCGCCGACTCCTCTCCTGCGCATGACGGGATCCGTCCAGAAGCGTTTGACCTCCGCTGGTCCCCCGCCCACCCGGCCGACGACCACTCCCGCGGGACGTTCGTCGACCTCAGCGAGGAGGACAACGCAGTAGGCGTATGCGAGTGCGGGATTGTCAGCCTCTGCGGGCACACCCACATTCTGCCCTTATCGCGACGACCAGACCCCGAGCTCGTTTCCGCTCGGGTCGATGAAGTGCAGTCGCCGCCCACCGGGGAACTCGTACGGACCCTGGACGACGGCGCCGCCGGCGTCAGTGATCGCCGACTGCGTGGCGTCCAGATCGTCCGAGTACAGCAGCACGAGCGGCCCACCGGGAGGACGCCCCTGATCGGACAGGAGCAGCCCGCCGTCCTCGGATCCGTCGCCGGTGAGCGAGGCGATCCCTGCATAGGCCGGTCCATAGTCGACGAACACCCAGCCGAAGGCGTCGCGGTAGAAGCTCTTCGCCGTCTCGAGATCGGTGACGACGAGCTCGACGTAGTTGAGGGAATGGTGCACGGGTGCGGGTGTCATGCGGCCACGGTAGCGCCGGCATCCGACATGCGCCAGATCGCCTCGGTCGCGCGCTCGCGACCGGAGTGCCCGGCGACCAGGAGTACCGTGGGAGGAGTGCAACAGGTTCCCCGCTCCCCCGTGACCGCCCCGGGATGGAGAGCCTGGCTCATCTGGGGTGTCGGCGTCGCGGCGTACGTCCTCGCGATCACGAACCGCACCTCCCTCGGCGCCGTCGGGGTCGAGGCTGCGGATCGATTCCAGGCCGACGCCTCGACCCTCGCCCTGTTCGCCGTCGTGCAGCTCGCCGTCTACGGCGGAATGCAGATACCGATCGGAATTCTGCTCGACCGCTTCGGCTCGCGTCCCATCATGACAATCGGCATGCTGCTGATGGCTGCAGGTCAGCTCACCATGGCACTCTCCCCCGGCATCGGCATCGCGATCTTCGCCCGCGTCCTGCTCGGCGCCGGAGATGCGGCGATCTTCCCTGCCGTGCTGCGACTCGTGGCGACGTGGTTCCCCGCCCAGCGTGGGCCGATCATGGTGCAGTTCACCGGCATCATCGGCCAGGCGGGACAGCTGATCGCCCTCGTGCCGCTCGCGGCACTCCTCCACACGACGACCTGGACGATCACTTTCGGCAGCATCGCGGGGCTCGGCGTGCTGTTCACCATTCTGGTCGCACTCGTCATCCGAAATCACCCGGCGGAGCGCGGTGCCGATGTGACAGTCAACACCGACACCGGCGTCATCCGCGTCGTCACATCGGCCATCGACACCGGCGTCGGCATCCGCGCCGCGTGGGCCCACCCCGGCACCCGTCTCGCCTTCTGGTCGCACTTCACGACGCCGTTCGCCGGCACCGCCTTCATCCTGCTCTGGGGAATGCCCTTCCTGACGGCAGCGCAGGGACTCGACACGGCGCATGCCGCCGGCATCATCTCGGTGTACGTGATCGCCGGGATGGCGCTGGGCCCCGTCATCGGAGACCTCTCCCGTCGGCTGCCCAATCAGCGTTCGCTCGCCCTCGTCCTGCCCGCTGTCGGGGTTCAGGTCATCGCGTGGGTCGCCGTCCTCGCCCTGCCCGAACCGGCTCCGCTCTGGCTGCTCTACGTCCTCGCCGTCGCCCTCGCGACGGGAGGCCCCGCGAGCATGATCGCCTTCGATCACGCGCGCACCCACAACCCCTCGCATCGGCTCAGCACCGCTACTGGGGTGACGAATGCCGGCGGTTTCATCGCCGCTCTCATCGCGATCTTCCTGATCGGCCTCGCCCTCGACCTGCAGGGCGCGGGAACCCCCGAGACTTACTCGCTCGAGGCGTTCCGAGTGGCGTTCCTCATGCCGATCCCGCTCTGGATTCTCGGCGTCACCTTCATCGTGATCGAGCGCAAGCGGACCCGCATCCGGATGGGCCTGGATCCCGATCGACGACGCTGACTGATCCTAGGATGAGGCTCATGCCCAGGAGCTTCACCTTCTCGAACGACACCGCCCGGATCGACCGCGACGTCGTGCACCGCTGGCTGAGCGAGGAATCATATTGGGCGAAGGGCCGCAGTCGCACGACGCAGGATGCCGCGATCGACGCATCCCGCAACTATTCGATCAGCGACGAGGACGGCTGCCAGGTCGCGTATGCGCGCGTCGTGACCGATGGTGTGACCTTCGCCTGGCTGTGCGATGTGTTCGTCGACGAGACCGCACGCGGGCAGGGAATCGGGCGGATGCTGGTCGAAGGCGTACTGGAGGACCTGCGCGAATCCTCGGCCGTCAAGCGCATCATGCTCGCCACCAGCACCGCAGCCGGACTGTACGCGCAGTACGGCTTCGCCCCGTCGGCCGACCCGAAGCACTACATGGTGAAGCTTATCGACCGAGGGTGAGGTCAGCGCCCGGGTCGCCTCAGCGGCGTCCACCCGAAGGGCACAGCGCCGTCGACCGACGCTCGCTCACGATCTGCCCGCACCGACCACCCCTGTGCGTCGTCCGGGGTCTCGAAGGCACCTCGGGCGACGCGCATGCCTACGTCCTCGTGGTGCATCCTGGGCCCTCCCCCTCGGCGCACGGATGCGCGCACACTCCAGGAATCGTCCGCGAATCCGCCACCACGGAACACCCGGTAGTCGCCGTAGCGAGCGGGATCCAGGAGATCCCAGCACCACTCCCACACGTTGCCGAGCGTGTCGAAGAGGCCGTGCAAGTTCGGCAGCTTGCTGCCGACGTCCTGTGGGGAGGAGACCGCGTCCGCGCTCGTCCAGGCGGCGTCGGCCAGAGGCGCGTAGTGAGGACCGGCCGAACCCGCCCTACAGGCGTACTCCCACTCGGCCTCGGTGGGTAGCCGATATCCGTCACCCGTCGCGTCCCAGCTGACGTCCTCACCGTCGAATCGATAGACCGGGTCCAGGCCCTCCCACTCCGATGCGGCGTTGCAGAAGTGGATCGCACGTAACCAGCTCAGGTCCGCTGCCGGTCGACGCGGATGGCGCGAGGCGATCGGAAGGATCTCTGCCAGCTGCTCCTCGGTGATCGGGAAGACGCCGATCTCGAAATCCTCGAGACTGACGGTGCGTTCCACCTTTCGGCGCGCATCGTGCAGTGTGACAGACCCGCCGTGGATCTTTCGCATCTCGATGTCTGTCACGCGTGCGGCGCTCTCTCGACCCACTCGGGGTACTTCGCAGCCCGTCCGTCACCGGATGAGGTGCGCGTGACGCGTCGCCTGACCCAGGGGCCGACGAACTCTCGGTAGTAGGCAAGACCCGCGGGGCCACCTGCCGTGAGCGCTGTCGGCGACCACCATGTCGCCGGAGGCTCGAAACCCAGGCCCTGGAGCACCCGTGCGGCCACGCGGTGGTGGCCGGCGGCGTTCATGTGCAGACGGTCCTCGGACCAGTACTTCGCACTGGCCAGCTCGCGATCAGGCCAGTTCAATGCGCGCACCACGTCGTCGCGACCCTCGACGCGTCGCAGCACGGCGTCGGAGAGCAGATCGCCGCGCCGCTGCACGAGTGATCCCATCGGCAGCTGACCGCTGGGGTTCGCTCCCGAGAGGAGGATCAGGGTGACACCCTCTTCATCGCACCGGCGAAGGACCCGGCTGAACGCATCGGCGATGTGCTCGAGGTCTGTCCGCGGTCGGAGCATGTCGTTTCCTCCGCCGTTGAACGACAGGTGGGTCGGACGCAGGGCGAGCGCCGGCTCCAGCTGCTGTTCGACGATCGGCCAGGCCAGCTTGCCGCGAATGGCGAGGTTGGCGTAGCTGATGGGGTGGCCGGCGGCATCGGCCCAACCCTGAGCCACGAGATCGGCCCAGCCTCGCTCGCGGCCGTCGGGCAGGACATCACCCACTCCCTCGGTGAAGGAATCTCCGATGGCCACATAGCGCACGTCTGTCACCTCGACAGCCTATTCCCGCTCGCCGACACCGGGCGCATCAGCGGTCGTCGAGCGCTATGCCCCCACGATCGACCAGGCCCCACGCCGCCGCCGCCGCGACCACGAAACACGCGCCGAACACGGCGAACAGCACCGGCGCTCCCCCGGCGACGAGCACGACCGGCACCGCGAGCGGAGCGACGATCGACGCGATGCGTCCCACCCCGGCTGCCCAGCCCGCACCGGTGCCGCGGAGCGAGGTGGGGTAGATCTCCGGGGTGACCGCGTACAGCGCACCCCACGCGCCGAGATTGAAGAACGAGAGAGCCATGCCCGAGGCGATGATCGCTGCTTCGGTCGTCGACGTGCCGAAGAAGACGGCCGCGATCGCCGAGCCGATCAGGAAGACCGACAGCGTCGTGCGCCGACCCCACACTTCGATGAGCCAGGCGGCGACGGCGTAGCCCGGAAGCTGCGCGAGCGTGATGATGAGCGTGAACCCGAACGAGCGGACGAGATCGAAGCCCGCATCGACAAGGATGCTGGGAATCCAGATGAAGGCGCCGTAGTACGCGAAGTTCACGCAGAGCCAGACGACCCACAGGCACAAGGTGCGCACGCGGAACTCGTCATTCCACAGCGTCGTCAGACGAGCTCTCGTCGACACCGCGATCGCCCGCGACACCGGCTCGCGTCTGATGGCGGGCGTCGGCTCGACACCGGCGTCGGCCTCGAAGGCCGCGACGATGCGATCGGCCTCGGCGATGCGCCCGCGCGACGCGAGCCACCGAGGTGATTCCGGGAGCGCCCAGCGCACGATCAGTGCGTAGGCGGCGGGGATCGCGCCGAGGGCGAACGCCCAGCGCCAGCCGTCGTCGGACGCGGGGATCACGAAGAATCCGATCACCGCTGCGGCCGTCCAGCCCACGGCCCAGAAGGCCTCGAGGAAGACGATGAGCCTGCCGCGAATGCGGGAGGGTGCGAACTCGCTCACATACGTGGATGCCACGGGGAGCTCCGCGCCGAGACCGAGCCCGACGAGGAAGCGCAGCACGAGGAGTGCGGCGAGGCCGCTCACGAGCGCACTCGCTCCGGTTGCGACGCCGTAGATCAGCAGCGTGAGCGCGAAGACCTGGCGCCGCCCGAACCTGTCGGCGAGCAGGCCGCCGAGAGTCGCGCCGATCGCCATCCCGATGAAGCCGACGGAGGCGATCCATCCGGCATCCGTCTTCGTCAGGCCCCACTGCTGGGTCAGCGCAGCGAGGATGAACGAGATGAGTCCGACGTCCATCGCGTCCAGAGCCCACCCCACTCCTGATCCGGTGAGCAGACGGACGTGACGGCGCGTGAACGGGAGTTCGTCGAGACGTCCGGCGATGGACGCCCGGCTCGGCAGCGCGGTGTTGGCCATCCCCTCATCGTAGGGGTGGGCGCCGCGCTGCCGAGTCCTCGGTCAGTCCCGGTCAGCCAGCAGCTTGCGCACCCGAGGGATGACCTCGGACCCGTAGAGCTCGATGCTGCGCATCATCGAGTCGTGCGACAGCGTCCCGGTGGCGTACTTCATGTCGAATCGCCCGAGTCCGAGGGTCGTCACGGTGTCGGCGATCTTGGCGGCGACACGATCCGGCGAACCCACATAGAGCGCACCGGCCGGGCCCACGTCGTTCTGGAACCGTGCACGGCTGTAAGGAGGCCACCCGCGCTCGCGACCGATGGTGTTGTTCATCGCTTCGAAACCGGAGTACGCGGCCTCCCAGGCCTCGTCGTCGGTGTCGGCGATGTGCCCCGGGGAGTGCACCGCGATGGGATGGGAAGCCGTGCCGAAGGATGCGATGGACCGGTGGTACAGGTCGACGAACTGACGGAATCGGCCCGCGGGACCGCCGATGATCGCGAGCATCAGGCCGAGTCCGTGGCGGGCGACCCGCACGACGGATTCGGGGCTGCCGCCCACGCCTACCCAGGTGCGCAAGCCGTTCTCGGTCTTCGGGAACACGTTCGCGTTCTCGAGGGAGGCACGCATCGAGCCGGACCAGGTCACCGGCTCCTCTTTGAGGAGTTCGACGAAGAGCTCGAGCTTCTGCTCGAACAGGGCGTCGTAGTCACGCAGGTCGTAGCCGAAGAGTGGGAAGGACTCGATGAACGATCCGCGCCCGAGCACGACCTCAGCGCGTCCGTTCGACAGTGCATCGAGAGTGGAGAAGCGCTCGAACACGCGCACCGGGTCGTCCGACGACAGAACGGTGACCGCGGTTCCGAGGCGGATGTCCTTGGTGCGTCCGGCGATGGTGGCGAGCACCATCTCGGGTGATGACACGGCGAACTCCTTCCGGTGGTGCTCCCCCACACCGAAGAAGTCGACTCCGACGCGGTCGGCCCGCTCCGCCTGCTCGACGATGTTGCGGATCGTCTGCGCGCCGGTGAGAAGCTCACCGTCATCGCCTCTCGTGATGTCGCCGAAGGTGTCCAGCCCGAACTCGATGCTCATGTCAGCCCTTTCTATTCAATTGAATGAACAGTGGGCTCCGTCGGCTCATTCCCTCAGCGCTTCAGTAGCGCCGTGCGGAGTGTGTCGAGCCCGACACCACCCATGTCGAGGGCGCGCTTGTGGAACTCCTTGACATCGAAGTCGGCGCCTCGCTCTGCCTGATATGCGTCACGCACCTGCTCCCAGATGCGCTGTCCGACTTTGTACGACGGCGCCTGGCCCGGCCAGCCGAGATAGCGGTTGACTTCGAACTGCACGAACTGATCGGACATGTTGACGTTCTTGCGCATGAAGTCCAGGGCGTAATCGGCGTCCCAGGTGCCCTGGCCGTCGAGACGCGGCTTGCCGAGGTGCACGCCGATGTCGAGTACGACGCGAGCCGCTCGCATCCGCTGGCCGTCGAGCATGCCGAGCCTGTCGGCCGGGTCGTCGAGGTAGCCGAGCTGCTGCATCAGACGCTCGGCGTACAGCGCCCACCCCTCGGCATGTCCGGACGTTCCGGCCAGCAGGCGCCGCCACGAGTTGAGCTCCGCGCGGTTGTAGACAGCTTGAGCGATCTGCAGGTGGTGCCCCGGAACACCCTCGTGGTAGACGGTCGTCAGTTCCCGCCAGGTGTCGAACTCGGTGACACCCTCGGGCACCGACCACCACATCCGGCCCGGGCGCGAGAAGTCGTCGGTGGGGCCGGTGTAATAGATGCCGCCCTCCTGTGTCGGAGCGATCATGCACTCGAGGGTGCGGATCGCCTCGGGGATGTCGAAGTGCGTCGCTCCGAGCTCGGCGACGGCACGGTCGCTCGTCTCCTGCATCCAACGCTGGAGCGCCTCGGTGCCCACGAGCTTGCGGGACGGGTCGGCCTCAAGATGCGCGACGGCCTCCTCGACGGTGGCTCCGGGCAGGATCTCGTTCGCGATCGCCGTCTGCTCCGCGACCATGCGAGCGAGCTCTTCGCGGCCCCATTCATACGTCTCGTCGAGGTCGATCGTCGCCCCGAGGAATCGACGGGAGTTGAGTGCATACAGTTCCCGACCCACGGCGTCTGTCTCGGTCGCTGCAGGCGCCAGCTCGTCGGCGAGGAAGCTGCGGAGCTCGTCGTAGGCCACCCGTGCGACTGCCGAGTTGTCGGCCAGAGCGCGGGCGAGCGACGCGGGGAGATTGCCCTCCTGGGGGGCGGCCTCGGCGACGAACGCCGCGAAGAAACCGTCGTCGGCCGTGTAGCGGTCGATCTGGGTCGCGACTTCCACGACCTGACGCCGTGCGGGCGTCACGCCGGCGGCGATCCCTGCACGGAGGGTCTCGGTGTAGCCGCGAAGCGCATCAGGAACCGCGGCGAGGCGGGTGGCGATGACGCTCCAGTCGTCCGCCGTCGCCGTCGGCATCAGGTCGAAGGCGGACCGCACGTCCTGCACCGCCGACGCGATGACGTTCAGATCGCGCAGGTGCCAGTCGGCATCATGCAGTGCGAGGTCCAGACTCAGCTCAGCAGCCAGATCGGTCTTCGTGACCTCGTCTATCGCGTCCACCGGTTCGAGCGCCTCGAGCGCCTCGAGCGTCGAACGAGTCGCTGCGGCGATCTCGTCGTGTCCCTCGGGGCTCAGGTCGCCGAAACGGTCGTTGACGTCGTCGCGACCGATGTAAGTGCCGAGCGTGGGAGCGAGTACCGCGATGGTGTCCACCCACTCATCGGCGACTCTGTCGATGGCAGACGGTGTGCGAGGGGATGAGGTCATCCCTCCAGCGTAGCCCTGCGCCTCCGCGCAGGATATTGGTACCCGCCGCCGGGGCTACCGGCCCCTGGCCAACTGTCGTCACGGGCGTTCGTTCGGAGTCAGTGCGCCGCCTCGTTCCAATCCTGTCCGCGCCCGACCTGCACGTCGAGCGGCACGGTGAGATCCGCAGCATCGCCCATGCGTGTACGAACGATCCGCTCGGTCGCGTCCCACTCTCCCGGTGCGACCTCCACGACGAGTTCGTCGTGGATCTGCAGCAGCGCACGCGACGCGAGTCCCGCCGACCTGAGGTCCTCGTGGATGTGCAAGAGCGCGATCTTCATGATGTCGGCCGCGCTTCCCTGGATCGGTGCGTTGAGCGCTGCGCGCTCGGCGTTCTCACGGAGCACGCGGTTGGGGCTCGAGAGGTCGGGGAAAGGCCGTCGCCGTCCGAAGATCGTCTCCGTGTAGCCGACCTCCTTGGCCTTCATCACCGATGCGCGAAGGTAATCGCGCACCGCTCCGAACCGGGCGAAGTACTCGATCATCAGCTGCTTCGCCTCGGACTGCTCGATGCGGAGCTGCTTCGACAGGCCGAAGGCCGAGAGGCCGTAGACGAGGCCGTAGGACATCGCCTTCACCTTCGTGCGCATCGCGGGAGTCACCTCGCTCGGATCGACCCCGAACACCCGCGCGCCGACGAATCGGTGGAGGTCCTCCCCGCTGTTGAACGCCTCGATGAGGCCCTCATCTCCGGAGAGGTGTGCCATGATCCGCATCTCGATCTGCGAGTAGTCGGCGGTGAGCAGCGACTCGTACCCCTCCCCGACCTGGAAGGCGCTGCGGATGCGGCGCGACTCCTCGGTCCGTACCGGGATGTTCTGCAGGTTCGGGTATGTGCTCGACAGGCGCCCGGTCTGGCTGCCGGTCTGCACGTACGTCGTGTGCACGCGGTGATCGGCTCCGATGGCGGTGTCGAGCGACTCGATGATCTGGCGGAGTTTCGTGGCCTCGCGGTGCTGCAGGAGCAGTCCGAGGAACGGGTGCGGGTGCGACTCCTGGAGATCCGCGAGCACCGCGGCATCCGTGGAGTATCCCGTCTTCGTCTTGCGGGTCTTGGGCAGCTGGAGGTCGTCGAACAGCACTTCCTGGAGCTGCTTGGGAGATCCGAGATTGAACTCGCGACCGACGATCCCGAACGCCTCTTGTGCGAGGCGGTCGGCGCGGGTCGCCAGCTCGCCGGAGAACGTCGAGAGGACGTCGTGCGATACCGCGACTCCTGCGACCTCCATGTCGGCCAGGGTCAGCAGAGTCGGAAGCTCGATGTCGGTGAGCACGGCGGCCACCGGCTCGGGGATGTCGTCACGCAGTGCGGCGGCGACGCGGAGCGCGAACCAGGCCTCCTGCGACGGGGTGGCCCCTTCTGTCTCCGGCACGAGCTGCGAGGGATCCGCCTCGGGCAGCTTCTCGCCGAGGTAGCGCTCGACGAGGTCCGACAGGGTCTTGTCGGGGAAGCTCGGGCGCAGCAGCCACCCGGCGAGACTCGTGTCGTACACGAGACCCTGGAGGCGGATGCCGAGGCGCAGCAGCGCCTTCACCTGGGGCTTCGCATCGTGCAGCACCTTGGGGCTCGTCGACTCGAGCCACGGACGCAGGACCTCGACGACGTCATCGTCCCAGTCGAGTTCGCGGAGCTCAGTCGCGGTCGCGGCGCCGAGGCGCGACGGAGCGCCGCCCCGCACGACGATCCGCAGCGCGACGTCCTCCGTCTGGGCGTCGGCCCAGCTCACGAGCTCCGCGGCGGTGACCTGCGTGGGTTCCGGCAGCACCACTGTCGCGGCGGGATCATCGGCGACCTCGCCGGCCCCGACAGCCTCGAACACGCGGGGCAGGAGGGTGCGGAACTCGAGGCGGGCGAAGATGTCTCGCACGGCCTGCGCATCGATCGGGGCGACCGCGAGGTCGTCGGGGGCGACGGGAAGCTCGACGTCGCGCAGCAGTCTGTTGAGCCGACGGTTGCGGCGCACGTTCTCGATGTGGTCGCGCAGATTGCCGCCGACGACGCCCTTGATCTCATCGGCGCGCTCGAGAAGATCGTCGAGCGATCCGAACTGCGTCAGCCATTTGACGGCCGTCTTCTCCCCGACTTTGGGAACGCCGGGGAGGTTGTCGCTCGTCTCGCCGACCAGAGCCGCGATGTCCGGGTACTGCTCCGGCCGCACTCCGTAGCGCTCCTGCACGGTCGTGGGGTCGTACCTCTTGAGCTGAGAGACTCCCTGCACTGACGGGTACAGCAGCGTGACGTCGTCGGTGACCAGTTGGATCGTGTCTCGGTCGCCCGAAACGACGAGGACGTCATACCCCTGCTCCGCGCCCTGCGTCGAGAGTGTCGCGAGGATGTCGTCGGCTTCGAAGCCCTCTTTCGTGAGCACCGGAATCGACATCGCCGCGAGGCAGTCCTGCAGCAGCGGGATCTGACCGCGGAACTCCTGCGGGGACTCCGACCGCGTCGCCTTGTATTCGGGATACTGATCGGTGCGGAACGAATGCCGGGAGGTGTCGAATGCGATCGCCATGTGCGTCGGCTGCTCGGCCTTGATGAGGTTGACCAGCATCGACAGGAAGCCGTAGATGGCGTTCGTGTGCTGATTGTCCTTCGTGGTGAAGTTCTCGACCGGGAGGGCGAAGAAGGCACGGTAGGCGAGCGAATGGCCGTCGACGACCATGAGGGTAGGCTTTGCGGAGTCCGTCACCCTGTCAGCCTAACGAGGACCACGGACACCCGCTGAGGAGGAACCATGAGCGACGCCACGACCAGTGCAGGACTCGACTGGGCGACAGCCCGCGGAATGGGTGCTCTCGCTCAGAAGATGGGCATGGAGTTCGTCGAGTTCACCACCGAGCGCTGCGTCGGGACGCTCCCTGTCGAGGGCAACACTCAGCCGGTCGGCCTGATGCACGGGGGCGCGTACGTCGTTCTCGGGGAGTCCTTGGGTTCCATGGCGGCCAACCTCCACGCGGGCCCCGGACGACTCGCGGTCGGGGTCGACATCAACGCGACGCACACGCGCTCCGCGACGTCGGGCATCGTGACCGGCGTCTGCACCCCGGTTCACCTCGGCCGCAGCATCACGGTGCACGAGATCGTGGTGAGCGACGATCAGGGGCGTAGGTGCTCGACCATCCGGATCACCAACATGATCAAGGACGCTCCCGCGCCACGCTGAGTTGCTCGACCAGCAGCAGCTGGAAGAGCACATGGTCTTGCCACTCCCCCGCGATCCGCAGGTACTGGGGCGCGATGCCGATGCGCTCGAAGCCGTTGTCGGCAAGAACCCTCTGCGATCCCGCGTTGTGCAGCAGCGTCGCCGCCTGCAGCCGGTGCAGTCGCAGCTCGTCCCGCGCGTACCTGGCGACCTGGTGCACACCACGGGAGGCGAGCCCCCGACGGAGCCGCGTACTGTCGACCCAGTAACCGAGGTCGGCATTGCAGAACGCGCCACGGACGATGTTGTTGAGGTTGACCCGCCCGCGGATCTCGCCATCGGACGACTCGATCACGAAGCGGATGTTTCGACCGGCCGACGCTTCTATGACGCACTGCTCAGCATGGAACTCCTGCCACTCCGGAGTGAAGAACTCCGGAGCTCTCAAAGGCTCCCAGGGCGCGAGATGCTCCCGATTCGCGGCGTACGCTGTCGCGAGGGCCGCGCCATCGCCGATCCGGACCGGACGCAGAACATGCTCTGCGTCGAGTGGAAGCAAAAGGCTACTTCTTCGGAGCGAGCTGCTCGATGATCGCCTTCGCCACGTCCTGCATCGTCAGACGGCGGTCCATGGACGCCTTCTGGATCCAGCGGAACGCCTCGGGCTCCGAGAGGCCCATCTTCTCGTTGAGCAGGCCCTTGGCCCGGTCGACGAGCTTGCGGGTCTCGAAGCGCTCGACCATGTCGGCGACCTCGGCCTCGAGCGTGATGATCTGCTCGTGGCGCGCAAGCGCGATCTCGATGGCGGGCAGCAGGTCGTTCGGCGTGAACGGCTTGACCACGTAGGCCAGGGCGCCGGCCTCGCTGGCCCGCTCGACGAGCTCCTTCTGGCTGAATGCCGTGAGGAGTACGACGGGCGCGATGTTGCCCTTGTGCAGCTTCTCGGCGGCGCTGATGCCATCGAGCTGCGGCATCTTGACGTCCATGATGACGAGGTCAGGGCGCAGTTCGGTGGCCAGCGCCACGGCGGTCTCTCCGTCACCGGCCTCGCCGACGACATCGAAGCCGTTGTCGCGGAGGATCTCGACGATGTCGAGACGGATCAGCGACTCGTCCTCGGCGACGACGACGCGTCGGGGTGCGGATGACGTGGGCTGCTCGGCTGCCTGTTCTTGCTCGGTCACAGATCCATCCTAGTGGAGACCGCCTCCGAGGTCCCCCGATGCCGCGGCGCGTGAGGATGGGCACCGGTCCGCTGCGCTAAAGTCGAAGACGCGACACACGAGCCGGCGTGGCGGAATGGCAGACGCGGAGCACTCAAAATGCTTTGTCCGAAAGGGCGTGTGGGTTCGAGTCCCACCGCCGGCACATCAGGGAACAGCCCTCAGAGAAGCGACCAGATCTCGCCGTCGATGAGGAGATAGCGATCCAGGGCAGGTCGCATGGCCGCGTGCAGCTCTCGCTCGGCCACGGCAGGGTGCTCTGCGAGCACGACTCGCGACGGCACCGCCGCACGGATGATCGCGTCGAGGTTCTCGTCGGAGGCTTCTACCGGCGCTCCGTCGCGCATCACGGGCATGTATGTGCACCCACCGTAGATGCGAGCGCCATCGTCCGCCGCGATGGTCTCAGCGATGCGCGTCTGCGCGAGCGGCACAGGCACGCACGCTATCGCGTCACACGTTCTGAATCTGCGCTTGAGGCGGTATCGGACGCCGATGCTGCCGGGCTTCGACGACGTCATCGGGTCGGTCATCACCGCAGCCGGGACGACCGGGGCCTGCACGGGATTCGCGTCGGGCACGCCGGAGTGCGGCCGGGCGCTCTCGCGGCGCGCGTCCATGGCGGGTTCGACGGTCGCTTCATCCATAGGGTGCGGTGCCCGCGTGGTCTGTCACGGCGTGCGCCAGCACCAGAGTATCCGGCATGCGCTGGGAATCCGCATGTCGCGTCAGCACTGACCGGTCACGAGCCGTGCCCGCACGCGCC
Source organism: Actinomycetota bacterium (assembly GCA_037033305.1). GTDB lineage: Bacteria > Actinomycetota > Actinomycetes > Actinomycetales > Microbacteriaceae > Microbacterium. Next base: position 49,872 of record JAZBLP010000013.1, read on the forward strand.
GACGCCGTCCGGCTCACGGCTCGGAGAGCGACGCGACCTCGCCGAGGACGCGCGGATCGGCCAGGATCCGGAAGTGCCCGCCTGTGTCGAGCCGCACGTTCCGGCGCGCACCCGGCAGCTCGCTGCCCTCGGGGATATGCGGGTCGAAGGTGGCATAGACCGACACGATGCGCTCATTCTCGTCCAGATGTCGAGCCAGCTCCACGATCGAGGGGTGCGAGGGGGCGAACGCCCGCAGCGACCGGACGGGAAGGATCCGCGCGTAGCGCGAGCCGCCGAAAGGAGTCGCGACCGCCAGCATCGCGCGAACCCGAGTCCCTGCGGGGCCGGACATCGCGAGCTTTCCGGCGAGCCCGCCCTTGCTGTGCGCGACGAGCAGCACGTCAGTCAGGTCCGCGCTCTCGAGGAAGGCCGTCACGACTGCCGCGGCATCCCGCACAGGGCGCTGATTGCGCCTCAGCGCATCGAGCACGTAGACCGGGTGCCCGCGCTCGTGCAGTGCCGAGATCAGCGGCTGCATGAAGCGCCACGTCTCGTACACGCCGGGGAGGATGACGATCGGAGCGGCATCGCCTCCGGTGAAAGAGGCGGGATCACGACGGTCGAAGGCAGCACGCACCTGCCAGTAGGCGGCGTAGGCGTAGTCGGCGATCCACCATCCGGCCCGTCTCACGAGATCGATGATGTCCCCTCCCCTGGTGCTTCCGTGGCGCATCCGCCACGCCCGACGATATCAACTGCACCGCCGGCTCCTGCACGGGGTACGGCGAAGGGGCGGAACCGTGGTTCCGCCCCTTCATCTCGTGCCTGGATCAGACCGTGGCTTCCTTGTAGATCGGAGCCGCGCCGTTCACGGCGTCTCCGACCTTGTGCACCCGGATGTCGTTGGTCGAGCCGACGATTCCGGGAGGGGACCCGGAGATCACGACGACCTTGTCCCCTTCGACGGCGAGACCGCTGCTCAGCAGATAGTCGTCGACCTGCAGGTACATCAGGTCGGTGTGCTGGACCATGTCGACGAGCTTCGAGCGGATGCCCCAGGTCAATGCCATGCGTCGACGGATATTCGGCTCGGGCGTGAACGCGATCATCGGTATGTGCGAGCGCAGACGGGACAGGCGCCGTGCCGAATCACCGGACTGCGTGAAGACGCAGAGATACTTCGCGTCGACGAACTCCGCGACCTCGAGGGCGGCGAGAGTGATCGCACCGCCCTGAGTGCGGGGCTTGTTCGTCAGCGGGGCGATCCGCTCGAGTCCGTGCTCTTCAGTGGACTCGATGATTCGAGCCATCGTCTCGACGACGACGACCGGGTAGTCGCCCACGCTGGTCTCGCCCGAGAGCATCACGGCGTCCGCGCCGTCGAGCACCGCGTTGGCGACGTCGGAGGTCTCGGCGCGCGTCGGCACCGGGCTGTTGATCATCGACTCCAGCATCTGGGTGGCGACGATGACGGGCTTCGCGTTGCGGCGGGCGAGCTCGACCGCGCGCTTCTGAACGATCGGCACGGCCTCGAGCGGCAGCTCGACGCCGAGGTCGCCACGGGCGACCATGATCGCATCGAACGCGTCGACGATCTCTTCGAGAGCGTCGACGGCCTGAGGCTTCTCGACCTTGGCGATGACGGGGACCTTGACGCCCTCTTCTGCCATGATCTCGTGCACGCGGCTGACGTCTTCCGCGTTGCGGACGAACGACAGGGCGATGAGGTCGGCGCCGATGCGCAGGCCCCAACGGAGGTCCTCCTCGTCCTTCTCGCTGAGCGCGGGGACGTTGACCGCGACGCCGGGCAGGTTGATGCCCTTGTTGTTGGAGACGGCACCCGCAACGATCACGCGCGTCGTGACGGTGACTCCGTCGGTCTCGACGACCTCGACGCGGACCTTGCCGTCGTCGATCAGCAGGAAGTCGCCCGGCTTGACGTCCTGGGGCAGGCCCTTGAACGTCGTGCCCGAGATCTCCTTGTTGCCGATGATGTCTTCGGTCGTGATCTTGAAGATGTCGCCTTCGGCGAGCTCGTAGGGACCGTTCTCGAACTTGCCGAGGCGGATCTTCGGCCCCTGAAGGTCGACGAGGACAGCGACCGCGCGGCCCGCATCGTCGGCAGCGCGACGGACGTTGGCGTAGTTGTTCTCGTGCACGGAGTAGTCACCGTGGCTGAGGTTCAGGCGGGCGACGTCCACTCCGGCGTCGATGATCGCGCGCACGGTCTCATATGTGGAAGTGGCGGGGCCCAGGGTGGCGACGATTTTCGCGCGTCTCAAAGATTGCTCCAGGGTAGTGGGGGATGGAAATCAGGCGACGGTGCCGCGGCTCAGCCTACGCGGGCTGGAGACCGATAGCGACTTCATGTGGTCGCACCGGCTCGGGCAGCACGGTGGTTCCCATGAGGAACCGGTCGACGTTCGCCGCAGCCGCGCGGCCCTCGGCGATCGCCCAGACGATGAGCGACTGTCCGCGACCGGCATCACCCGCGACGAAGACGCCGGGAACCGTGGATTCGTAGCTATCGTCACGTCGGAAGGCGCCACGATCGGTCACCTGCGGGAGAGTGTCCTCGGAGTAGCCGTCCTGCTCCGGGCCGGTGAAGCCCATCGCGATCAGCACGAGATCCGCGGGGATCTCGCGCTCTGTTCCGCTCTTGGGGACGCGGCGGCCGTCGATGTACTCGGTCTCGGCGACGCGAAGCGCGCGCACCTCGCCGACGTCGTTCGAGAGGAATTCGACGGTCGAGGCGAGGAAGACCCGCTCGCCGCCCTCTTCGTGTGCCGAGGAGATCTCGAAGAGCGTCGGCATCATCGGCCACGGCTGGTGGCCGGGCCGCTCGGTGCCGGGCTGCTTGCCGATCGCGAGGTTGGTGACGCTGATCGCGCCCTGACGGTGCGCGGTGCCGATGCAGTCCGCACCGGTGTCGCCGCCGCCGATCACGATGACGTGCTTGCCTTCGGCGGTGATCTGCTCCGGGACCTTGTCGCCGGCGACCGCGTGGTTCGACTCGACCAGGTACTCCATCGCGAAGTGCACTCCGTCGAGGTCGCGACCGGGGATAGACAGGTCGCGCGGAACCGTGGACCCGGTGGCGATCACGACGGCGTCGTAGCGCGCGCGGAGATCGGCCCAGGTGATGTCCTTGCCGATCTCGACTCCAGCCCGGAAGCGTGTTCCCTCTTCCTGCATCTGACGAAGGCGCGACTCGAGCTGTCCCTTCTCCATCTTGAAGTCGGGGATGCCGTAACGGAGCAGACCGCCGATGCGGTCGTCGCGCTCGAAGACCGCGACCGTGTGGCCGGCGCGGGTGAGCTGCTGAGCAGCGGCGAGACCCGCAGGGCCCGACCCGACGACCGCGACAGTCTTGCCCGTCAGACGGGCCGGCGGCTGCGGTTCGACCCAGCCCTTGGCGAACGCCTCGTCGATGATCGAGACCTCGATCTGCTTGATCGTGACGGGAGGCTGGTTGATCCCGAGCACACACGAGCTCTCGCACGGCGCCGGGCACAGACGGCCGGTGAACTCCGGGAAGTTGTTCGTCGCGTGCAGGCGATCGATCGCTGCACGGCCCTCACCGCGCCAGGTCAGGTCGTTCCACTCGGGGATCAGGTTGCCCAGCGGGCAGCCCTGATGGCAGAACGGCACGCCGCAGTCCATGCAGCGACCCGCCTGCCTCTTCAGAACGGCCTGGTCGCCGGGCTCGTAGACCTCTTTCCAGTCCATGATGCGCACCGGCACGGGACGACGCTTGGGAAGCTCACGCTCTGTGACCTTCAGAAAACCTTTGGGATCAGCCACCGGTCACCTCCAGGATGCGGTTCCAGACGATGTCGCCGTCGGGGTCGATGCCCTCGGCGACTGCTTCCTCACGCATGCTGCGCACTGCCGCGTAGTCGCGAGGAAGCACCTTCGTGAACTGGCCCGCGGTCTCATCGAACCGCGCCAGGATGTCGGAGCCGAGCGGCGATGCCGTGCGCTCCACGTGTGCGACGATCAGGCTCCGCAGCACTTCGAGGTCGGCACGATCGAGCGGTTCGAGCCGGAGCTCGCCGCTGCCGAGCGACTGGGCGTTGATCTTGCCGCTGTCGAGCGAGTGGATGTAGGCCACTCCCCCGGACATGCCGGCGCCGAGGTTCCGACCCGTCGAGCCGAGGATCACCGCGACGCCGCCCGTCATGTATTCGAGCGCGTGGTCGCCCACACCCTCGACGACAGCGGTCGCGCCGGAGTTGCGCACGAGGAATCGCTCGCCCACCACGCCGGAGAGATACATCGTCCCGGACGTCGCGCCGTAGCCGATGACGTTGCCGGCGATCACGTTCTCGTGCGGCGCGATGGCAGCCCCGCGAGCGGGACGGATCGAGATGTCGCCGCCTGAGAGTCCCTTGCCGACATAGTCGTTCGCGTCGCCCTCGAGGCGCAGCACGATGCCCGAGGGCAGGAACGCACCGAGCGACTGACCGGCCGTCCCGTGCAGGGTGACGTCGATGGTGCCGCTGGGGAGCCCAGTGGCCCCGTGGCGGGAGGTCACCTGGTGACCCAGCATCGTTCCCACAGCGCGCTCGGTGTTCGCGATCGGCAGTTCGACGACCACGGGTTCTCCGTTGAGGAGCGCCGGCTTGGCGATGTCGATGAGCTGCACGTCGAAGTGCTTCTCGAGTTCGTGATCCTGCGTGCGACGGCTGCGACGCGGCTCACTCGCCGGGAATGCGGGGCCCTCGAGCACCGGGCTCAGGTCGAGGCCCTCCGCCTTCCAGTGCTGGAGTGCGGCGTTCGCCTCGATCAGCTCGGTGCGGCCGACGATCTCATCGATCGAGCGGTAGCCGAGCTCGGCCAGGAGCTCGCGCACCTCTTCGGCGATGAACTCCATGAAGTTCACGACGAACTCCGGCTTGCCGGTGAAGCGCTCGCGCAGTGCCGGGTTCTGCGTGGCGACACCCACAGGGCAGGTGTCGAGGTGGCAGACACGCATCATGATGCAGCCGCTGACGACGAGCGGAGCCGTCGCGAATCCGAACTCCTCCGCGCCCAGCAGAGCACCGATGATCACATCGCGGCCCGTCTTGAGCTGGCCGTCGACCTGCACGACCACGCGGTCGCGCATGCCGTTGAGCATCAGCGTCTGCTGAGTCTCGGCGAGGCCGAGTTCCCACGGCGTCCCCGCGTGCTTGAGCGAGTTCATCGGGCTTGCACCCGTGCCGCCGTCGTGGCCCGAGACCAGGATGACGTCGCTCAGAGCCTTCGCGACACCCGCGGAGACCGCGCCGATGCCCGACTGGCTGACGAGCTTCGTGTGGATCCGCGCCTCGGGGTTGGCCCGCTTCAGGTCGAAGATGAGCTGCTTGAGGTCCTCGATCGAGTAGATGTCGTGGTGGGGCGGGGGCGAGATGAGCCCGACACCGGGTGTTCCGCCACGCGTGCGAGCGACCCAGGGATACACCTTCTGCGGCGGCAGCTGACCGCCCTCGCCCGGCTTCGCACCCTGGGCGAGTTTGATCTGGATGTCGTCGGCCTCGGTGAGGTAGAGGCTGGTGACACCGAAGCGTCCGGAGGCGACCTGCTTGATCGCGCTGCGACGCTCGGGGTCGAGCAGACGGTCGGCGTCCTCTCCGCCCTCGCCGGTGTTCGACTTGCCGCCGAGCCGGTTCATGGCGATCGCGAGAGTCTCGTGGGCTTCTTTCGAGATCGATCCGTAGCTCATCGCGCCGGTCGAGAACCGCTTGACGATCGCCGAGACCGGCTCGACCTCGTCGAGCGGCACCGGCTTGCGCGTACCCGTTCTCAGGGAGAACAGACCGCGCAGAGTCTTGAGCTCGGCTGCCTGGTCGTCGACCATCTTCGTGTATTCGCGGAAGATGTCGTAGCGGCGTTCGCGTGTCGCGTGCTGCAGCTTGAACACCGTCTCCGGGTTGAAGAGGTGCGGGGAACCGTCGCGACGCCACTGGTACTCGCCACCGGTCCAGAGGCGCTCATGAGCGCGAGCCGCCTCGTCCTCGGGGTAGGCGTAGTCGTGACGCGCCTGATTCTCGATGAAGATCTCTTGGATCCCGATGCCGCCGAGCTTGGATTCGGTGCGGGTGAAGTACTTGTCGATGAACTCCTCGCTCAGACCGACGGCCTCGAACACCTGCGCGCCGGCATACGACGAGACGGTCGAGATGCCCATCTTCGACATGATCTTCAGCACGCCCTTGCCGAGCGCGTAGATGAGGTTGCGAACGGCCTTCTCGGGGCTGATGCCGGTGATGTAGCCGGTGCGCACGAGGTGCTCGACGGTCTCCATCGCGAGGTAGGGGTTGACCGCCGACGCGCCGTAACCGATCAGTGTCGCGACGTGGTGCACCTCGCGGACGTCACCGGCCTCGACGATCAGACCGACCTTCATGCGGTTCTCACGACGGATCAGGTGGTGATGGATCGCCGAGACCATGAGGAGCGAAGGTATCGGCGTCAGATCCTTGTTCGAGTCGCGATCCGACAGGATGATGAACTCGGCACCGCTCTCGATGGCGGCATCGACCTCGTCGCACATCTCGGTCAGACGCTTCTCGAGCGTGTTCGAGCCGGCGTCGAAGTGGTACAGGCCCCTGATCGTCACGCTGGAACGGTCGGGGAGAGCCTTGTCGATGTGACGGATCTTCGCGAGCTCGTCGTTGTCGATGACCGGGAAGTCGAGCGACACCGTGCGAGTGTGATCGGGACCCCAGGTGAGCAGGTTGCTCTCGGGGCCGAGACCGAGCTTCAGGCTCGTGACGACCTCTTCGCGGATCGAGTCGAGCGGCGGGTTGGTCACCTGCGCGAACTGCTGCGTGAAGTAGTCGAACAGCAGGCGGGGACGCTTGCTGAGGACCGCGATGGGGGTATCGGATCCCATCGCGCCGAGAGGCTCGACACCTGTCTGGCCCATCGGGGTCAGCAGGATGCGCACCTCCTCCTCCGTGTAGCCGAAGGTGCGCTGACGGCGGGTGATCGACGCCGGCGGGTGCACGATGTGCTCGCGCTCGGGGAGGTCGGCGAGTCGCACCGAACCGGCATCCAGCCATTCCTGCCACGGGTGCATGGTCGCGAGATCGTGCTTGATCTCCTCGTCCTCGATGATGCGTCGCTGCGACGTGTCGACGAGGAACATCTTGCCGGGCTGAAGGCGTCCGCGACGCTTGATCCGCTCGGGCTCGAAGGTGAGCACGCCGGTCTCCGAGCCGATGACGATGAGACCGTCGGTCGTCTCGGTCCAGCGCCCCGGACGCAGACCGTTGCGGTCGAGGGTCGCGCCGACGACGGTGCCGTCCGTGAAGATGAGGGCGGCGGGGCCGTCCCACGGCTCCATCTGGTTCGCGTGGTACTCGTAGAACGAACGGAGCTCCGGAGAGATGTCGGACTGCTTCTCGTATGCCTCGGGGACCATCATCATGATGGCGTGCGGCAGGCTGCGACCGGTGAGGGTGAGCAGCTCGAGCACCTCGTCGAACGACGCCGAGTCGCTGGCACCGTCGGTGCAGATCGGCAGCAGCGGTGCGACATCGCCGAGCAGCTCGGACTCGAGCTGCGACTGGCGTGCGCGCATCCAGTTGCGGTTGCCGCCGACCGTGTTGATCTCACCGTTGTGCGCGA
>JAZBLP010000014.1:0-55722 GCA_037033305.1 Actinomycetota bacterium
CCTTGATGCCGGCTTCGCGGATGACGTCCTCGAACGGCTTCTTGGTGCGGTCGAGCAGGTCCTTGGTGAGGTCCTCGAACTTCGCGCGGGTGATGGTCTCGGAGAGCGAGACGGGGCCCGACTCGGTCAGCGACAGGTACGGGAGGTTGATGCTGGTGCTCGTCGAGGAGGAGAGCTCCTTCTTGGCCTGCTCCGCAGCCTCCTTCAGACGCTGCAGGGCGATCTTGTCACCCGAGACGTCGACGCCCGTGGTCTCCTTGAACTGCTTGATCAGGTGATCGACGAGACGCTGGTCCCAGTCGTCTCCACCGAGGCGGTTGTCACCCGCGGTGGAGCGCACCTGGATGGTCGAGAAGTCGTCGTCCTTGCCCACCTCGAGGAGGGAGACGTCGAAGGTTCCACCACCGAGGTCGAAGACCAGGATGAGCTCGTCTTCCTTGCCCTTGTCGAGACCGTAGGCGAGGGCCGCGGCGGTCGGCTCGTTGATGATGCGCAGGACGTTGAGGCCCGCGATCTCACCGGCCTCCTTGGTGGCCTGACGCTCGGCGTCGTTGAAGTACGCGGGGACGGTGATGACGGCATCCGTCACCGTGTCACCCAGGTAGGACTCGGCGTCGCGCTTGAGCTTCTGGAGGATGCGGGCGGAGATCTCCTGCGGCGTCCACTTCTTGCCGTCGACGTCGAACGTCCAGTCGGTGCCCATGTGACGCTTGACCGACGCGATGGTGCGGTCGACGTTCGTGACGGCCTGGCGCTTCGCGGTCTCGCCGACGAGCACCTCGCCGTCCTTCGTGAATGCGACGACCGAGGGGGTCGTGCGGAAGCCCTCGGCGTTGGCGATGACCTTCGGCTCGCCACCTTCGAGGACACTGACGACGGAGTTCGTCGTACCGAGGTCGATTCCAACAGCACGTGCCATGTGATTCTCCTTTGTTGCTGAGGTTGATGTGGGTCTGGAAATCTGCGGCGATCAGGGAAACCTGAGTCGCGATGACTCAACTGTACTCCGGCCTCCGGATGCTGTCAAACAAAGTTGATATGAATCGGCTCAACTTTGCGGACGGCACCGGCCCACAGCTGCGAGTTAGGCGACCCTCAGTCGAGAGATGGCAGACTGGATGCGACGGAAGGGCACGGATGACTGACACGGACGCCTACGACGTGCTCGTGATCGGCGGTGGCCCCGCCGGCCTCTCCGCCGCCCTCAACCTCGGGCGCTCGCTCATGCGCGTGCTCGTCGTCGATGCGGATCGCCCTCGCAATGCGGCCACCCTGAACTCGCACGGCTTCCTCACCCGCGACGGGGTGCCTCCGCACGAACTGCGGCGCATCGCCCGCGAGGAGCTCGCCGCCTACCCGAACATCGAGGTGCGCACTCGGGTGCGGGTGCTCGACCTCGCTGAGACGGATGCCGGCGGTGAGACGGATGCCGGCAGTGAGACCGGTGCCGGCGGGCAGCACCCCCGCTTCACGGCGTCCATCGGTCGCAAGGAGCCGTCCGAGGTGGTCGCCGCGCGTTCCGTGCTGCTGGCCACGGGCCTGCGCGAGACCCTCCCCGACGTGCCGAACCTGCGCGGCTTCTACGGCATCAGCCTGTTCAGCTGTGCGGCCTGCGACGCGTGGGAGATGCGCGGGAGACGACTCGCACTCATCGGCACGACGGAGGACCTCGCCGACCGGGCGCGGCTCATCGCGCGGTGGACCGAGGAGCTCACCGTGTTCACGCTCGGTGCCGACACCGTGTCGACCGTGCAGGAGGCCGAGCTCACCGCGGCAGGCGTCGCGATCGTGCGGCGTCCGATCACCGAACTCGTCGGCGATCGGGGCCGCATCGAGGCGATCAGGGTCAGCGACGGGACGGTCGTGCCGGTCGAGGGCGGCTTCGTGCGCCCTGAGTGGGAGACCGACCTCTCGTTCCTGCGCGGCTTCGCTCCGTCAGTCGATCACGACGGTCACCTCGTCACCGACAGGTCGGGGCGCACCGACATCCCGGGGCTGTACGCGGCAGGCGATGCGGCGATCCCCGGTCCGCAGCAGCTCATCGTCGCAGCCGGCGCCGGTGCGCGCGTCGCGTCGGTGATCGTGCACGATGCGGTCGGGATCGCGACAGCGCACTGACTCGGCTCCCGCACCGACGGCTAGGCTGACCGGCATGACGCGCACCTCGCAGGTCCCGCCGCTCGTCCGCCTCGCCGCCGCCGCGGTGGTCGCGCTGGCCGTGCTGCCGCTCAGCGGGTGCCTGTATGCCCAGATTCCGGTGAGCGTCCCCGACGGCGACGGGCCCGACCCCTCCCCGACCGCGATCCCGTCCGAGCAGCCCTCCGACGAGCCCTCCGACGAGCCCTTCGGCGATCTGCCCTCGTCGATGACGTTCGCAGACGGCGCAGACATCCCGGCGAACGCCTACATCCAGTGGGGCGACGGGTTCATCGCCGACGACGGCTGGAAGATCGTCGCGCCCGACGACGGCAACGGAGGCTGGACCTACGGCACGGTCGACGACACCTGCACCGCGCAGTTCTGGCAGGGGCTCATCTCCGATGTGCCGACCGTGGCCGGCGACGACGGCGTGAGCTCCGATGCGATGCTCGCCGTCATCCTGGGTGAGGCGGATGCCGCCGCGATCACCCCGCTGTCGACCACGGGAGGCTTCAGCTACCAGGTCGGCGGCAACGCCGACGTCGAGAACCGGCAGGTGCGGGGGCAGGAGGCCGACCGCCGGTGGGCGATGGCGGCGCGCGCCTTCACCGCGACCGGAGTCGGACTCTACGTGATCGTGGATTGCACGGGCGGCGACATCGACGCGACGATGGCCGAGGTGGTCGACAAGAACGCCGTCGTCATCACCTGAGCCTTGTGAGCCCGAGCCCGGTTCACTTGCCGCCGGGCGGGCCGACCAGCAGCAGGATCACGTACAGCGCGACGATGCCGACGGCCAGCAGGATCGCGAGCACCCATGGGCGGCGAAGGAACCAGCGCATGAGGCGGTCGTACCAGCGCGCATCGCGCGGGTCATCGGTCTGCTCCAGGCGCCAGTCGCCGGACAGCCGACCAGTGCGGTGCAGCCAGATCTCCATCGGGATCGTCGCGTAGGGCACGATCGCACTCGCCACCGCGAGGATCGCGACGCCGAGGTGCCACCGCTGGTTGAGCGCGATGAGCACGGCCGTCGCCCCATAGGCGAGGAACACGAACCCGTGGATGCCTCCGCCCACCGTCACCACGACGCTCGGTGCACCTGCGGCACGGGCGATGATCGCCGAGATCAGGAGGGTCCAGGTGATCGCCTCAGCGATCGCGAGAACTCGGAACAGGCGGTCGGGTGTGCGGAACACGGGACTCCTCGGGTGGGGGTCCGTTCAGCGTATCCGGAATAGCTATGAGCGCCCGGGCGTTGCCGAAGGCATGGTGACCGTCGACTCCGCAGCACTCGGGCAGGTGCTCGATTCCGTCGACCTGCGCGTGGGCATCGCTCGACGCGTCGCGCTGACGGCAGGCGCCATCCTGCCTCTGCCCGCGGGTGCCGCCACTCTCGTCTACATCGCCGACGGTTCGGTGAGCGGGCACCCGCCCCTCACCGCCGGATGCCGCCTCGACGTCGACCGTACGGCGCAGATCGTGACCGTCGACGACCGACCGCTGAGCGCGAACCTCGTCAGGGGCGATGCCTTCCTCACGCTCGGCAGGGCTCCGATCGCTCTCGAAGCCGGGTCTGTGACCGACCTCGTCGTGGTCGACCTCGAGTTCTCGGACAGCGCGTCGCTGCTCGCCGCCGTGCTTCCCGACCCGATCACCGTCATGTCTTTCGACGCCCTCGAGCCCGCGGCGGCCGCCCTCGCCGGGAGCATGGGACCGACGGATCCGCCCTCGTACCCGGTGCGGCAGGGCGACCCGGTGATCTGCCGGATGATGGCGCAGACGGTGCTGCTCAGCGTCATCCGCGCCTGGGCCGCCAACGGCTGTGCGCCGGCAGGCTGGCCATCCGTCTCGAAGGATCCGTTCCTCGATCGCGTCGTCGAGGCGATCCACGAGCAGCCGGGTCGCGAATGGACCGTCGAGCGTCTCGCGAGCGTCGGCGCGATGTCGCGTTCCGTCTTCGCGGAGCGCTTCCGCAGCGCGATCGGCCGCTCCCCCGCCGACTATGTCACCGAGGTGCGCATCGACACGGCCAAGCGGATGCTGAGCGTCGGCCGGTCCGTCAGCGAGACGTCGCGCGAGCTGGGCTACGCCTCGGATGAGGGGTTCAGCCGCGCGTTCCGCCGCCGCACCGGGATGACCCCGTCGGCGTGGCGGGCGTCCGAGCTCACCGCCGTCCTCGCCTGAGCGGGCGGCTCAGAGCCGCGCGGCCGCGGTGCTCATCCGGTTCGACGCACCGAACAGCACCGCGCCGAGCAGCAGAGCCGCCGCGCCCACCACGTAGACGACCTCGACGCTCAGCGTGTCGACGAGCAGGCCGCCGACGCCGGCGGCGATCGTGATGGCTCCTTGGAATCCGACGACCACGAGGCTGCCACCGGCCTCGAGGCGATCGGGGGTGCGGTGGCCCACCCAGGTGTTGATCACGAGCAGCCACGACGAGAAGAAGAAGCCCCAGACGAGCACGACGATCGCGATGCCGAGGACCGAGCCCGACAGGAAGATCATCGACAGCACCGAGGCCGCGATCACGAGCGGTGCGAAGACCGCGAAGAACGCGAAGGTGCGGTCGATGAAGAACCCGAGGCCGAGGTTGCCGGCGAGGCCGCCGACGCCGAAGAGCGCGAGCAGCAGGATGATCGTCGACCCGTCGACCTCGGGGATGCGCTCGAGGGCCAGCCGCACGTAGGTGTAGGCGAGGAAGTGCCCGAGCACCACGAGCACGTGCCCGACCATGCCCAGTGCGATGCCGGGGCGGCGAACCGTGTCGACCAGGAGGCGGATGCTGGACGCCTGCTCCGCCGGCACCGAGGGAAGCACGACTCTCAGCGCGACGGCCAGCAGCACCATGAGCACACCGGCGATCGCGAACACCGTCTGCCAGTCGACGATCTCACTGAGCATCACGCCCAGCGGGACACCGGCGACGGTCGCGAGCGAGACCCCCGCGGACGTGAACATGACGCCGCGTCCGAGGTGCTCGGGTCCGGCGAGACGCACGGCGACCGTGATCGACATCGCCCAGAAGGCGCTGATCGCGGCGCCCAGCAGGAACCGGGCGAGAAGGACGACGATCAGGTTGGGGGCGATCGCGACCACGAGGTTCGACACCGCTGCGGCGAGCGCCATCCAGACGAGCAGCGATCGGCGGTCGAGGCGCGGAAAGATGAGACCCACCGTCGGTGCGACGATCAGACCGACGAGAGCGGTCACCGTCACGGTCTGTCCGGCCTGACCCGGGGTCACGCCGAGCGCGTCGGCCATCTCGGTGAGGACGCCGTTGGGCAGGAACTCCGCCGTGACGAGCAGAAAGCCCATCAGCATGAGCACGATGAGCCCGCCATAGCGGATGCTCTCGGTGCGGGCGGTCGTCACGGGAACGGGCGCGGTCGTGGTCATGGTTCAACACTCGCAGTCGCAGAGCCCCCGTGCCCGACCCGGCGTCCACGGCATCCGACCATTCGTCCGGACCGGGCCGTGGAGCATCGACCCGGGTCTGGACAGCATCCGCCCGCGCCCCCTAGGCTCGACGACGCACCGGGGTTCTCCCGGAAGGCCAGAGCGAGAGGAGTGGATGACATGACCACCGTCTCTGTCGTGCCCCTCGCCGACATCCTTCCTCTCGAGGCCGCCCGCTCCTGATCCGCGGTGGCCTCCTTCTCTCGGAGCCACACCGTGTCTGATCTCTTCGCTTCTTCCGAAGCATCCTCGCCCACAGCTTCTCCCTTCTTCGACGCGTCCCCCTTCGATTCCGTCCCGACGTTCGCCGATGTCGAGCCCGGTGACGGTCAGCGCTGGACCACCTGGCCGGCGATCACGCCCTCCGAGCGCGGGCCGCTGCCGTGGCCCGCCTGGGTCGTGACGAGCGCCGGCGCGCTGGACACCGAACTCAGCATCCTCAAGACCGGCAAGGAGGCCGACGTGTTCCTGCTCGAACGGGCCGTGCCGGACGACCCCCGCGCGCACACGCTGCTCGCCGCCAAGCGCTATCGCGACACCGACCACAGCAGCTTCCACCGCTCGGGCGTCTACACAGAGGGCCGCAGCACCAGGAACACCCGCGACACCAGGGCGCTCGCGAAGAAGTCGGAGCACGGCAGGGCGGTCGCCGCGGCGCAATGGTCGTTCGCCGAGTTCGACGCACTGTGCCGCATGTGGGAACTCGGAGCCCCGGTGCCCTACCCCGTGCAGGTCAACGGCACCGAGCTGCTGATGGAGTTCATCGGCGACGCGGGCGGCGTGGCGGCACCTCGTCTGGCTGCCGTGCGCGGCGACCGGGACGAGCTGGCCGGTCTGTACGACCAGATCGTCGACCTGATGCGCATCTTCGCTGCGGCCGGCTTCGCCCACGGCGACCTCTCGGCGTACAACCTGCTCGTGCACGACGGCCGGGTGCGGGTGATCGACCTGCCGCAGATCGTCGACATCATCGCGAACCCGCAGGGCCTCGACCTGCTGCACCGCGACTGCGTCAACATCTGCGACTGGTTCACCCGCCGCCGCGTCGAACGCGACGCCGAAGAGCTCTTCGCCGAGCTGCTCGCGGCGTCGTATGCGTGAGGACCGGTCAGCTGCGATCCTCCCCGCGACCGATCCGGGCGGCGAGCAGCGAGACGAGCTCGTAGACGACGTGACTCGCCGCGATGCCGGTGATCTGGGCGTGGTCGTACGCGGGCGAGACCTCGACGACGTCAGCGCCCACGATGTCGCTGTCGCCGAGTGCGCGGAGGATGCGCAGCAGCTCGCGGCTGGTGAGTCCGCCGGCCTCGGGCGTTCCCGTGCCAGGGGCGTGCGAGGGATCGAGCACGTCGATGTCGATCGAGACGTACAGCGGCCTGTCGCCGATGCGCTGGAGGATCCGCCGGATGCCGGCCTCGACACCGTGCTCCTCGATGTACTCGCTCGACACGATCGAGAAGCCCAGGCGCTCGTCGTCCTCGAGGTCCTTCTTCGAGTACAGGGGTCCTCGGGTGCCGACATGGCAGCTCGCCGTGAGATCGATCAGCCCCTCCTCGCTCGCCCGGCGGAACGGGGTGCCGTGGGTGATCGGGGCGCCGAAGTACGTGTCCCACGTGTCGAGGTGGGCATCGAAGTGCAGCACCGCGACAGGACCGTGCTTCGCCGCGACCGCCCGCAGCAGCGGAAGCGCCACGGTGTGGTCGCCGCCGATCGTGACGATGCGTTGCACCTGCTCGCCGAGCGCGAGAGCTGCGCGCTCGACCTCGGTCACGGCCTCGGTGAGGTCGAACGGGTTGACGGGGATGTCTCCGGCATCCACCACCTGCGCGATCGCGAAGGGCGAGACGTCCTGCGCCGGGTTGTAGGGGCGCAGCAGACGGGAGGACTCGCGCACGTGCGACGGCCCGAACCGCGTGCCGGGTCGATAGCTCACCCCCGAGTCGAAGGGGATGCCGACGACGGCGATGTCGGCGCGCGGCACGTCCTCGATCCTCGGCAGCCGCGCGAAGGTCGCGATCCCCGAGTAGCGGGGGTTCACGGAGGCGTCGATGGGTCCGACGTTCTCGGTCATGATCAGTCCTGTCTCTGCATGGGGATGTGCACGAGCTGCACGCCGCCCGCGGCGATGGCCTCTCGGATGGTCGATGCGATGTCGTCGGGAGTGTCGGCCCGCCGCCCGGTGGCGCCGAACGCGGTCGCCAGGGCCGCCCAGTCGGGCTGCACCAGGTCGACCCCGACGGGCGTCATGCCGCGGTCGATCTCGTTCTGACGGATCTCGGCGTAGCCGCCGTTGTCGACGCAGATGACGGTGATGTCGAGGCGCTGCTCGACGGCGGTCACGAGCTCGTTCACGCAGAACATCAGCGCGCCGTCTCCGATCACGGTGACCACCGGATGCTCGGTCTGCGCGACCCTGGCGCCGATCGCGGCGGGCAGGCCGTAGCCGAGCGTCGCATAGGTGGGCGTGTAGAGCAGGGAGTGCGGATGCGCCGCGCGCAGCACGCTGCCGAGCGCCAGGTAGACGATCTGCGAAGAGTCGCCGGCGACGATCGCGTCGTCGGGCAGAGCCTCGACGATGACCTCGGCGAGCGCGACGAGATCGGATGCGGTGTCGCGCATCTCGGCGGCGACGGCCGCCCGCTCGTCCGTCAGGTCGCGGGGTGCGCGGTGGGCATCCGGCAGCAGGGCGAGCAGCTCTGCGGCCACGGCCGCCGCGTCGCCCGCGATGCCGACGGTCGCGGCGAGGTTCTTGTCGAGCTGCCGCGGCGAGATGTCGATGCGCACGACGTCGCCGTGCGCCTCCAGGCGAGGAGCCCACAGCTCCGCCTCACCGAGCTTCGAACCGACCACGAGCACGACGTCGGCATCCTCGGCGACCGCGCGGGCGGCGGCGAGGCGCAGGTTCGAGCCCAGCGACAGCGGATGCCGTTCATCGACGACACCCTTGCCGTTGAGCGTCGTGAGCACCGGGGCGCCGAGCCTCTCGGCGAGGGCGGTGACTTCGTGCGCGGCGTCGACAGACCCGCCGCCCGCGACGATCACCGGTCGCTCGGCTGCCGCGAGCAGGCGAGCGGCCTCCGCCAGGGCGGCCGGATCGCCCGACGCCCGCTGAGGCAGCGCCCTGGGGCGGCGCGCCTCGGCGGGGACATCGGCCGGGGATTCGAGCACGTCGAGAGGGATCTCGATGTGCACCGGGCGGGGGCGGCCGGTGCGGAACAGCGTGAACGCGTCGTGCACGGCCTCGACCGCCTCGGCCGCGCTCGTCACGCGGCGAGACCATTCGGCGATCGCGCCGACCATGGCCGTGGCATCCTTCGTCTCATGCAGCGTGCCGACGTCGGCGAACTCCGACCCGAGTGGCACTCCGGGTGACAGCACGATCATCGGCCGGGATTCGCAGAACGCCGTGCCGATCGCGCTCATCGCGTTCTGCAGTCCGGGACCGGAGGTCGTGATGACGACGCCCGGCAGCCCCGTCTGCTGCGCCCAGCCGTCGGCGCCGTAACCGGAACCCTGCTCGTGCCGGTTGGTCACCGCGCGGATGCCGAGGTCGGCCAGCGGACGGTACAGCTCGAGGTTGTGCGTGCCGGGGATGCCGAACACGGCGTCGACTCCGTAGCCGCGGATGGTCTCGAGCACCGCACGGCCGGCCGTGTCGGCATAGCGGCCCCCGGTCGTGCTCGCGTCCACGCTCATGCGTCGGCCATGACCGCGGCGGCCACATGGCGGCGCGTGCCGTCGACCCAGGTCTCGCGCACCGTGATCGAGGAGATCTCGTCAGCATCCACCGCGAGCGGGTCGTCGGAGAGCACCACGAAGTCCGCGTACTTGCCGACCTCGAGCGAGCCGAGGTCGTCTTCTCGGCCGATCGACACCGCGCCCTCGATCGTGTGGGCGCGCAGCGCCGAGACGGCGGAGACACGCAGATCGTCGGGCCCGAGTCGATGCCCGCGACGCGTGACGCGGGTGACCGCCGTCTGGATCGCCTCGAGCGGGATCGGCTCGGCTACCGGCGCATCCGAGGAGATCGTGAACGGCACTCCTGCCCGCTCGAACTCGCCGAGCGGGTTGAAGCGCTCCCCCGGGGTGCCGATCGCCTCTTCGACACCCTCGCCCCAGTTGAAGTAGTGCTGGGTCTGGTTGACGGGACGGATGCCGGAGGCGGCCATGCGGTCGATCTGCTCGGGCGTCGGCAGACCGCAGTGCTCGATGCGGTGCCGCGCGTCGGAGTCGGGGCGCTCGGCGAGGGCCGCCTCGATCGCCGACACGACCATCTCGATCGCCGTCGGCGACTGCGCGTGGGTCGCGGTCTGCAGGCCCGCGGCGTGCGCCCGGCTGATCAGCGCGGTGTACTCGGCGGGCTCGTGATAGAGCTGGCCGGTGCGGCACGGGTCGCCCACGTAGCCGTCCGGGAAGTACGCCGTCCAGCCGCCGAGAGTGCCGTCGGCATAGAGCTTGATGCCCGCGAAGCTCAGGTGGGCATTGCCGAACTGGCCGACCAGTCCCATCTCGAGCGCCTCGTCGAGCAGGTGCGACAGCAGGTACATCGACACCCGCAGCTCCAGGCGGCCGGCCTCGGCCAGGCGCAGGTACATGTCGAACTCGCGTCGGGTGACCTGGCAGTCTCCGATCGAGGTGACGCCGCCGGCGAGGAACCGCTGCGTCGCGGCATCCAGCTGCCGCAGGTGCTCCTCCGGCTCGTCGGCGAGGTGGAAGTTCGGTCCGTGGTGGCCGATCTTCACGCCGTGCACTCCGGTGAGGATGTTGCACGCGGCATCCGAGAGCTCGCCGGTCAGCTCGCCGTCGGCATCGCGGAAGAACTCGCCGCCGTCGGGGTTGGGCGTATCGCGATCGACCCCGTTCGTGGCGAGCGTGAACGAGTTGACCACGCCGCCGTGGCCGGAGGCGTTCATCAGGTACACCTCGCGGTCATCGGCGACCTGGTCGAGCTCGAAGCGGGTGGGATGCCGCTTCTCGGCGAGGTTGCGCTGCTCGTAGCCGTAGCCCCGCACCGGACGCCCCGCGGGCGCCTCGACCGCGGCGGCCTGCAGCAGCGCGACGATCTCGGGGATGCTGCCGGCCTTCTCTGGTCCGCAGTCGACCCAGGTCATCAGCTGCCCGTACATCAGGGGGTGGGCGTGCGCGTCGACGAATCCCGGCACGACGACCGCGTCGCCGAGATCGACGTGCTCGGGCGCGAGGCCCGACCGGTCGGCCGCTGCCTGACACGCGGCCGGCGTGCCGATCGCGACGATGCGCCCACGGTCGGTCAGCATCGCGGTCGCGGTGGTCGTGTCGGCATTCACCGTGTGGATCGCACGAGCCGAGATCAGCTGCGGCGTCGTCTGGGCCGAGCGGTCGAAGGGGGTGAGCTTTCTCATGGCAGCCTGTTCGCGGTCGTGTCGGTGCGGGCGGTGAACGATGCTGTGACCGGGGCCTCGTCGGAGTGCTGCGGCGCGAAGCGGGTGCAGATGCCGGCGATCAGCGCCATGCCGACGAACATCGCGATGACCGACCAGATGCTGCCGGTCCAGGCGATGAGCTGCGTCGCGAACCAGGGCGAGAACCCGGCCCACAGAGCCGCGCCGACGCCATACGACAGCGCGATCGAGGTGTAGCGGGACTGCGGACGGAACATCTGCGCCAGCAGCGCGGCGATCGGGGCGTACGTCGCGCTCATCGCGATGCGCACCAGCGAGGCGAACAGGAAGATCAGCGGCTCGACGCGTCCGGGGAGGATCAGCAGGAACGGGACGAAGGTCAGCACCGAGGTGATCAGACCGATGTACATGACGTTCTTGCGGCCCCACTTGTCGCCCAGCCAGGCGACGGGCAGCGTCACCACGAACTCCACGAAGGAGGCGATCGTCATCGCGTCGAGGATCACGCGCTCGTCGATCGCGATCGGCTCGCCGGTGGCGTAGGCCGTGGCGAAGGTCGTGGCCAGGTAGTACCCGCCGGTCGAGATCGGCAGGATGCCGATGCCGAGGAGGATCGGGCGCCAGTTGGTGCGCAGGGCGTAGGCCAGCGGCATGGACTGCTTTCGTCCCTCGACCTTGGCCTCGAAGACGGGGGTCTCCTCGACGCGGTAGCGGACCCAGAATCCGACTCCGACCAGGACGATCGAGAGCAGGAACGGAATGCGCCAGCCGCCGTTCATGATGAAGTCGTCGCCGACCCGAGCCATGATCGCGAAGATGCCCGAGGCGAGCAGCGCGCCGGCCGGGTTGCCGAGCTGCGTGAAACCGCCGTAGAAGGTCTTGGACTTCTCGGGGGCGTGCTCGACGCTCATCAGCACCGCACCGCCCCACTCCCCGCCGACCGCGAGTCCCTGGATCGCGCGGAGCAGGATCAGGAGGATCGGCGCGAGGATGCCGATGTTCTCGTATGTCGGAAGGCAGCCCACCAGCACGGTCGCCGCGCCCATGAGCAGCAGGGTGATGACGAGCGACGTGCGCCGGCCGAGCTTGTCGCCGATGTGGCCGAAGATGATGCCGCCCAGGGGACGGACGAGGAAGGCGACGGCGAAGGTGGCGAAGGCCGCGGCGGTCTCGGCGAGCCGGTCGCCGCTGGGGAAGAACAGCGGACCGAAGACGAGGGCTGCGGCGGTCGCGTAGACGTAGAAGTCGTACCACTCGATGGTGGTGCCGACGAAGGCGGCGAAGCCTGCGCGTCGCGCCTTGCTGTGGGTGGAGGTCATGTGTGGCCCGCTCCTTTGCGGAAGATGTCGGATAGCGAAGGATGCTACGGACGCGCAGACCCCAGGACAAGGGCAGAAATCCAGCGTGACGGATGATTCACTGGAGTTGTGTCCGCATCATCGTGCCATATTGCTCTACACACGCCATCCAACTGCTTCTACACTGCACTTATGCACCCTCGAATGCGCGTTCGCGGGAATCTGACGAATGTGGGCTGAACCATGGATTTCGACGCCGAGCTGATCCGCGCTCTGCAGGAGGACGGTCGCGCCAGCATCCGCTCGCTGTCGCTGCGTCTCGGCCAGTCGAGGGCTGCGGTCGCAGCCCGGCTGCGGACGATGCTCGACGATCGCACGGTGCGCGTGGTCGCGGCGGTCGACCCTGTCTTCCTCGGTCAGCATGTGCTCGCGCACGTCTCGATCCGCACCGACGGCGCCGTCGAGATCGTCGCGGAGCACCTGCGTGACATGAGCGAGACGGTGCTCGTGTCGGCCGTCGGCGGGGCGCACGACCTGGTGACAGAGGTGCGACTGGGCACCATGGCCGAGCTGCATGACCTTCTCGCCCAGATCCGCGCGATCGACGGCGTGCTCGACATCAACACGATCATCTACTCGACGGTGGTCAAGGGATTCTTCGTGTCGGAGTATCACGGCGATGTCACCCCCGACGCGGTCGACGAGGAACTGATCGAGCACCTCCAGTCGGATGGCCGCCTGAGCTTCCGCGCCCTCGGCGAGGCCGTGCGCCTGTCTCCGTCAGCCGTCGCCACCAGGGTGCAGCGCCTGATCGACGGCGGCGTGATCAAGATCAGCGCGGTGGAGGCCAGAGGCCTCGCTCACCGCCAACTGTCGATGGGCGTCGGGCTGAACCTCAACCACGACGACGATGCGGTCATCGACGAGCTGCGCACCGGACGCGGAATCGACTTCGCCGCGCGGACCCTCGGTCGCTTCGACGCCGTGGCGACGCTGGTCGAGCCGTCGGCCGGGGCCCTCTACGCGAGCCTGGAGCGGCTGCGCTCCCTCGCCGGAGTCACCCGCATCGAGTCGTGGCTGCACCTCGCCGTGCTGAAGGAGGACTACGCCCGCACCCTGCGCGAGCCGATGGTCAGTGCGAACCGCTGACTGAGATTCCCGCGCGGCGCGCCGTCACCCTCCGTTCACCCCGCGCCGCCAGACTTCGAGCATGAGTGATTCCCCGCAGAGCGGCGCGGTGCCCGAGCCCGCCGCGACGGCCAACAGCGGCGCGGTCGGCGTGATCGGTCTCGACCTGCGCGGCGAGACCCCGGCCCCGAAGAAGCAGGTCTATTCGTGGGCGCTGTGGGACTGGGCGACGCAGCCCTTCAACACCGTCATCCTCACCTTCATCTTCACGGCGCTGTACCTCACGACCGAGGCGTTCCTGCCCGCCGACATCGCGGCGCTCGACGCGAACGACCCGATCCGGGAGGCCGCCGAGGCGGACCTCGCCTCGGGTCTCGGCCTCGGCTCGACGATCGCGGGCATCGCCATCCTCCTGATCGCGCCCGTGCTCGGACAGCGCGCGGATGCCGCAGGGCGGCAGAAGCTGTGGCTCGGCATCGGCACCGGGGCCCTCATCGCCTGCATGTTCGGCCTGTGGTTCGTCGAACCCGCCCCGGCGCTCTTCTGGCTCGGCGTGGCGCTGATCTCGGCCGGCTCGGTGTTCGGTGAGATCGCCGCCGTGAACTCGAACGCGATGCTGATCGGCATCGCGAACCCCAAGACCGTCGGGCGCATCTCTGGCCTCGGATGGGGATTCGGCTACATCGGCGGCATCATCGCGCTCGTCCTCGTCGTGGTCTTCTACATGCTCGACTGGTTCGGTCTGCCGGACGACGGCGGTCTGCCGTTCCGCATCATCGCCGTGGGCTGCGCGATCTGGGCGATCGTCTTCTCGATCCCGATCTTCCTCAACGTGCCGGAGCCCTCGCTCGGCCGCCCCGAGCGCAAGGTCGGCTTCTTCGCGTCATACGGGCTGCTCGTGAAAGACGTCACCACCCTCTACCGCAACCCCAGCACCCGTCAGACGTTCTGGTTCCTGCTGTCGAGCGCGGTGTTCCGCGACGGGCTCGGCGGTGTCTTCGCCTTCGGAGCCGTCATCGCCAGCCAGGTGTTCGACTTCGCGTTCCTCGACCTGGTGATCTTCGGCATTGCGGCGAACCTCATCGCCGGGGTCTCGACGATCATCGCCGGTCGCTACGACGACCGCTTCGGTCCGAAGCGGATCATCCTCATCTCCCTCGCCTCGATGGTGATCGCCGGCCTCGCCGTCTTCTTCCTCGTGGGTGCGGGCACGATCGTCTTCTGGATCGGCGGTCTGCTGCTCTGCGCCTTCGTCGGTCCGGCTCAGGCGGCATCCCGGTCGTTCCTCGCTCGCATCACCCCGGCCGGTCGCGAGGGCGAGATCTTCGGCCTCTACGCCACGACCGGGCGTGCGGCGAGCTGGATGGCATCCGGTGCGTGGACCCTGCTGATCGTGCTCACGGGGTCGACGGCGTACGGCATCCTGGGCATCGTTCTGGTGCTGATCATCGGCTTCCTCCTGCTGCTGCCGGTGAAGGCGACGCCGAACGCCTGAGCGAGAGGATCACACCGCCGCGGGAGCCTTGTCCTCGGCGCGTGCGGCGGCGTAGCGATTCTCGGGCGTCCGCAGCCCGAGGTTGCCGCGCAGGGTGTCGCTCTCGTACTCGGTGCGGAAGACGCCGCGGTGCTGCAGGATCGGCACCACCTCTTCGATGAACCGGGTGAGCTGGGCGGGGTGGCCGGCGTGGATGTTGTAGCCGTCGAGCCCGTACGCCTCGAACCACTCCTGCAGCCGATCGGCCACGGTCTCGGCGGTGCCGACGAACGGACCGCGATCGCGGCGGAGGCTCAGCTGCACGGTCTCGCGGAGGGTGAGCTTCGCTTCTGCGGCATGACCCACGATCCGCTCGGCCTGCGTGCGGAAGCTGTTCTGCGCATACCGCAGCGCCTCCTGCGGGAACGGCGCGTCGAGGTCGTACTGCCGGAAGTCGTGCCACCCGAAGGATCGCCCGAACTCGCCGAGCGCCTGCGCGAAGGAATGGTCGCTCGAGCGGTAGTGCTGTTCGAGCTCAGCCGCCTCGTCGTCGGTGTCGCCGATCACGACGCCCACACCCGGCAGGATCACGAGGTCTTCGGGACGACGGCCGTACTTCGACACCGCCCTGCCCTTGATGTCGTCGTAGAACGCCTTGGCACCGGCGAGCGTCGCCGCGTGGGTGAAGATGCCCTCGCCCACCTCGGCGCCGAGGTCGCGCCCCTGCTCGGAATCGCCGGCCTGGAAGATCACGGGCGCTCCCTGCGGCGGCCGCTCGATGTTCAACGGACCCGTGACCGAGAAGTGCTCTCCGCGATGATTCAGCTCATGCAGCTTCGACGCGTCGAGGAACCGCGCGGTCGCCCGATCACGCGGCAGCGCATCGGGCTCGTACGAGTCCCACAGCGCCTGAACGAGTCTGACGTGCTCGCTCGCCCGGCCGTAGCGGGTGTCGTAGTCATAGTGCTCGTCGAGTCCGTAGTTGCCCGCCGTCCCGGCATCCCCGCTGGTGACGACGTTCCATCCCGCTCGACCGCGACTGATGTGGTCGAGCGACGCGAAGCGCCTCGCCACGTTGAACGGCGCGTTGTACGACGTGGTCAGCGTGCCGACCAGGCCCACCCGTTTGGTGTGGGTGGCGAGGGCCGACAGCAGCGTGAGCGGCTCGAGCCTGCTCAGGTAGTGAGGAGGAGAATCCGGGGTGATGTACTGGCTGTCGACGATGAAGACGAGGTCGAACTTCGACTCCTCGGCCTTCTTCGCGTGCTCGATGTACCAGTCGATGTCGACGCTCGCGTTCGCCGGGATCTCCGGGTCCAGCCACAGGTTGTGGGTGCCCGGCCCTCCGGATCCGGTGAGCACGAGTCCGAGCTTGAGCTTCCTGTCTGCCATGTTCTTCTCTCTTCAGGCTTCGACGAGAGCGGATGCCGAGGCATCCGCCGTGTGGCGGTTCTGGGGCACCCGGAGTCCGAGGTTGCCGCGCAGCGTGTCGGCCTCGTACTCGGTGCGGAAGAGTCCACGACGCTGCAGGATCGGCAGCACCTCGGACGTGAAGGTGTCGATGTCGTCGGGCGTGCGTGCGCGCAGGTTCACTCCGTCCGCGGCGCGGCCGAGGAACCAGTCCTGGATCGTGTCGGCGACGGTCTCGGGGCTGCCGATGAACGGCGACGGCGAGTACTGCGTGAACTCTTCGACCGTCTGGCGCAGCGAAAGCCCTCCCTCAGCGGCCCGCTCGACGATGGCCGCCGAGCGCGTGCGTCCGCCCTTCTCGGCGAGGGCGCCGACATCGGGGAAGGGAGCATCGAGGTCGTGCTGCGAGAAGTCGTATGCGCCGAAGGCCCGACCGAATGCCGCGAGCTTGCGGTCGAAGTCGTTGTCGGACTCGAAGATCTCCCGGGCGAGTCGGTGCGCCTCAGCATCCGTCGATGCGATGACCGGCGTCGCGCCGACCAGGATCACGAGGTCGTCCCAGTGCCGACCGTGCTGTGCGAGGCGGCCCTTGACGTCCTTGTAATAGGCACGGGCGGTGTCGATGTCTTCGCCCGGGGCGTAGATGCCCTCGGCCACCTCGCCTGCGAGCGTCTTGCCCTCCTCCGAGATCCCGGCCTGGAAGATGACCGGCTGCCCCTGCGGCGAGCGCGAGAGGTTCAGCGGCCCGTCGACGCGGAAGTGCTCGCCCCGGTGATTCAGGGCGTGCAGCTTGGTGGGGTCGAGGAAGAGGTCGCTCTCTGCATCGGCGACGAAGGCGTCGTCTTCGTACGAGTCCCACAGACCCCGCACGACCTTCACGGCTTCGAGCGCGCGGCCGTAGCGGGTCGCGTAGTCGAGGTGCTCTTCGAGTCCGTAGTTGCGCGAGGTCCCCGTGTCGAAGCTCGTCACGACGTTCCAGCCGGCGCGGCCATGGCTGATGTGGTCGAGGGAGCCGAACCGACGTGCGAGGTTGAACGGCGAGTTGTACGTCGAGCTGGCTGTGCCGATCAGCCCGAGGTTCTTCGTATGCGTCGCGACGGCCGACAGCAGAGTGAGCGGTTCGAGGCGGTTGAGGTAGTGCGCGGGGTAGGTCGCGTTGATGAACTGGCTGTCGACGATGAACAGCGCGTCGAACAGCGCGGCCTCGGCCTGCTTCGCCCTCGCGATGTACCAGTCGATGTCGATCGACGCGTTCGCGGGGATCCGCGGGTCCTTCCAGAGGCTGTGCTGGCCGGGTCCGCCGACCCCGTACACGCTGAGGGCGATCTTGAGCTTGCGTTCGGTCATGTCCGTCTCCTGGGTGGTCCGGGGGTTCTGGTGGTCTCGGTGATCTCGGTGGTCTCGGCGAGGTGTGTGCCGTGGATGCGATCAGCCGGCGTCGAGCACCTGGCGCAGCCGGGCACGCTCTTCGCGGTCGATCGCGCCTGCGTGAAGACTCGGTGCCGAGCCGACGAGCAGGCGGGTGTACGGATGCTGCGGGTCGTTGACGACATCCGCCGTGCGCCCGACCTCGACGACCTCGCCGCGGTAGAGCACCACCACCCGGTCGGTGACGCCCGCGACGGAACCGAGGTCGTGCGAGATGAACACGAGCGATGTGCCCGCCGCGCGCAGGTCGTTGAGGATCTCCAGGATCGAGACCCGGTTGGCCGCATCCAGGGCGCTGACCGGCTCGTCGAGGATCAGCACACGCGGCTCGGTGGCGAGGGCCCTGGCCAGCAGAACGCGCTGACGCTGGCCTCCCGACAGTTCCCCGGGGAAGCGCTCGAGCAGGTCCTGATCGAGTCGCACCTGTTCGAGCCGGAAGTCGATGCGGTCGCGGATCTGCTCCGTCGACAGCCTCCGCTGCAGGCGCAGGGGCTCGGTCAGCGACTCGCCGATCGTGAGGTCGGGGTCGAGGGCGCGTAGCGGATCCTGGAACACGTACTGGATCGCGCCCCGGCGTCGGAACTCCCGCCACTGCCGAGCGCCGAACGCGGTGACCTCGTCACCGCCGATGTGCACGCGGCCCGCCCGAGTCGGAACCAGTCCGACCACGGCCCTGGCGATCGTCGACTTTCCGGAGCCGGTCTCGCCGATGATGCCGACGGATTCACCGACCCCGACCTCGAACGACGCCTCGTGGATGATCTGCTTCCGGTGCCGACCGCTTCCGTAGGACACCGCGAGGTTCTCGACGCGGATCGCGGGGGACTCATCAGACATGACTCGCCTCCGCCGCGCGGAACCGGTCGAGCCCGTAGGTGTTGTGCTCGTCGATCAGGAGGCGCGTGTACTCGTGTTCCGGAGCGAACAGGACGCTCTTCGCCTCTCCCTGTTCCACGACCTCCCCTCCGCGCAGCACCAGCACCTCGTCGCAGGTCTGTGCGATGACGGCGAGGTCGTGCGAGACGACGATCAGCGCCAGCCCGTGCTTCTCCGTCAGGTCGATGAGCAGGTCGAGGATCTCGGCCTGCACCGTGACGTCGAGCGCGGTGGTGACCTCGTCGGCGATCAGGATGCGGGGCTCGAGCGAGATCGCCGACGCGATCAACACCCTCTGCAGCATGCCGCCGGAGAGCTCGTGCGGATAGCTCCGATAGATCAGCTCGGGGTCGCGCAGACGCACGTCGTCGAGCAGTTCGATGGTGCGTCGCTTCGCATCACGGCGGCCCAGTCCGCCACGAACCCGCAGCGCCTCGGCGATCTGCGGTCCGACCCGCAGCGAGGGGTTGAGGTACGAACCCGGGTCTTGGAACACGGCGGTGATGCTGACACCGCGCAGCTGCTCCCAGTCGCGGGCGGTGAATCCGGCGATGTCACGGCCGAACAGCTCGACGCGTCCTCCCGCGATGTGGAACAGACGGGGCAGGATGCCGAGGATCGCACGGCACGTCAGCGTCTTGCCGCTGCCGGACTCGCCGACGATGCCGACGACGCGTCCCGGGCGCACGTCGAAGCTCACGCCTCGGACGACTTCCTCGCCGGTGTGGCGGTGAGCGATGTGGACGTCATGCAATCGCAGGACGCTCTCGCTCTCGGCCTCTGCCGTGGTGACTGCGTGTGCTGTGGTGCCGAGGGTCATGACGAGTTCCTTCCGACGAGTGCGCGGCGGGTGCGACGGGTGCGAGCGGCATCCCTCTCGATGAGCAGAGTGCGCCCCGACTCCCCGGCGACGTCGCGGATGACGTCGGCGAGCAGGTTGAAGGCCCACACCGTGAGCATGATCAGCACGGTCGTGAAGATCGGGGCGTACGGCCGCTGAGTGAGGTAGCCGAGGTCGCTGGCGAGCACTCCGCCCCACGACGGCGCCGGCGGCTGGATGCCGATGCCGAGGAAGGTGAGGCTCGAGACGATCACGAAGCCGATGCCGAGCGTGTTGGCGGTCGCGATCGCGATCGGCGGCAGCACCTTCGACCACACGTGGGTGCGGACGATCCATCCGGTGCGAGCGCCCGAAAGGATCGCCGCTTCGACGTACTGCGACTTCGCCACGCTCAGCGTCGCCGCCCGGGAGACCCGATAGAAGAGCGGAGAGACGAGGATGCCGACCGTGAGCATCGCCTGCGGGATGCCGTTGCCCAGCAGCGCGGTGGCAGCCACCGCGAAGACGAGGAACGGCAGCGCGATCAGGGTGTCGACGAAGCGCAGCGTCAGCCACTCGAACACCCGGCCGAGATAGACCGACAGGATGCCGGGGATCGCCCCCGCGAACAGCGCGATGACCGCGACCTGCACCGCCCCGAACACGCTGATCGGGGCGCCGGCGAGGATGCGACTGAGCACGTCTCGGCCGAGGTAGTCGGTGCCGAGCCAGTGCGCCGCGGACGGGTGCGCGAGCACCTCGGGCGTGCCGAGCAGCGGATCGTAGGGCGCGAGCAGGGGGCCGAAGAGCGCGAGCACGGCGATGATGGCGAGGAAGGCGGCGGCGAAGCGGCCGGCGGGCAGCGACAGGATGCGGCGGATCATCTCAGACTCCTCTCGCCGATGCGGGGTTGAGGCGCGCCAGCACCAGATTGACGATCAGGTTGAAGACGACGACGAGGACGATCGCGATCACGAGAACGCCCTGCACCGCCGGCACATCGCCGCGGTTGGCCGAGTCGGCCGCGAACTTGCCGAATCCCGCGAGGCCGAAGATCGCCTCGGTGACCACGGCGCCGCCGAGCAGCGCAGGGAACTTCATGCCCAGCACGGTGAGCGCGGGGCCGGTGCCGTTGCGCAGCGCATGCACGAAGAAGATGCGTCGAGAGCTGAGGCCCCGCATCTGCGCGCCCGTGACGTAGTTCTCGCGGTAGGCCTGGATGAGACCGACGCGCATCTGCCTGGCGAGGTCGGCGACCGTGTCGAAGCTCAGGGCGATGGCGGGCAGCCACAGGTGCCAGAGCCAGAGGCTCACACCACCCTGCTCGAGGGGGATGTAGCCGGCCGAGGGGAACCACCCCAGCGTCACCGCGAACACCGCCACGAGTGCGATCCCGACGACGAACGAGGGCATGACCGAGATGACGGTCGTGAAGCCGGTGATGGACCGGTCGAGGATGCTGGTCGGGTAGGCCGCGGCGAGCACGCCGAGCCCGAAGCCGAAGACGATGCCGATGACAAGGGCCAGTCCGGCGACCGAGAGGCTGATCGCGGCCCGCGACACGAGGAGATCGGCGACCGGGGCGCCGTTGTACCAGCTGTCGCCGAGGTCGCCCTGGAGGATGCCGCCGAACCAGTCGAGGTACTGCACGAGGAACGGCCGGTCGAGGCCCCACTGATGCTCGAGGGCGGCGATCTGTTCGGGTGTGGCGGACTCGGAGAGCTGCAGGTGCGCGGGGCTGAGTCCGCTGAGCCCCTGCAGCGCGAAGGTGATGAAGGTCGCGAACAGGAAGACGGTCGCGAACACGATCACGGTGTGGCCGATCAGGCGTGCCGCGGTCGCGAGGTGAGCGCCGGCGCGCAACGGAGTCCCTGCGGCGTTCGGCGACGTCACGGCGGATCGGCTGACGGGTGCGGTGGTGAGGGCGGTCATGCTGTTCTCCTTCCCTTTTCTTTCTCATCCGGCGTGTGGGAGAGCGGGCCCCCTGCAATGCGGCAGGGGCCCGCGGCATCCGCTAGTCGCCGACCGTCACGCCGGTCAGGCTGATCTGCCCGGGGATCTGCGGCAGATCGGAGACCTTGGGCGACTTCACGATGAGCGTCGGAACGCCGACGGTGAACACGAGCGCTCCGCTCTGCAGCCCTGCGCGCGTGGCGTCCTGCAGGTTCTCGGCGTAGTCCGGAGAATCGAGCGGCGTCTCGCGGGCGACCTTGATCGCCTCGTCGAAGCCCTCCGGCACATACGGGCTCGACAGGTTCAGCGGACCGTCCTTGCCGAAGTGCGCCGTCAGGGTCTGCACCGGCGATTCGCGTCCGGTCGTGCCGTAGGTCGAGAGCACGAGGTCCTTCGCGAAGAACGGCGTCGCCCAGTCGGGAGCCACCGTGATGTTCGCGGTGATGCCGACGGCCGCGAGCTGCGCCTGGATGACCTCGTTGATGACGGCATCCGCGCTGACCACGAAGTCGACCACGATCTCGCCCGGCTCGTAGCCGGCATCCGCGAGGATCTTCTTGGACTCCTCGGGGTCGTAGGGCCACAGGTCAGCCGACTCGTCGTCGTAGGCGATGTACCCCTCGGGGAACGGCTGCGTGGTGGCGTAGCCGAGGCCGAACGTCACCTTCTCGACGAGTTCGTCGCGGTCGATCGCGTGCCGCACCGCGTCGACCACGGCGGGGTCGTCGAACGGCGCCTTGTTGATGTTGAGGCTGAGGTTCGAGGCCGAGTACACGGGGTGCGTCGCGACATCGAGGTCGGCATCGATCGCCGCGTCATACTGCGCCGGGGCGAGGCCGTAGGCGAAGTCGTAGACACCGGTCTGGATCGAGGCGACCAGCGTCGACGGGTCGGGAGCGGTCGACAGCTCCACGCGATCGATGTGGATGTTGTCGGCATCCCAGTAGTCGGGATTCTTCTCGAAGTAGATGTGCGACTCGGGCACGTACTCGGTGACCGTGAAGGGACCCGCGCCGACGGGCCACTGGTCGAGCTTCGCCGGGTCCTCGGCGGCCGCGGGGCTCGTGATCTGCGCGGTGCGCTTGCCGAGAAGCAGCGGGATCTGGTGGTCGACCTGGTTGAGGTGCACGGTGACGTCGGTCTCGCTGTCGGCCGTGACCGACTCGATCGAGGTCAGGTCGCCGAACAGTGCGGAGTTCTCCTGCGTCTTCGCCCGCTCGATGTAGAGCTTGACCGACTCGGCATCCAGCGGCTCGCCGTCTTGGAACACCAGCTCGTCGCGCAGGTGGAACGTGACGGCCGTGCCCTCGTCGTTGTACTCCCAGCTCTCGGCGAGCCCGGGTGCGGCGTCACCGTTCTCGTCGATCTCGGTCAGCGAGGCGTAGGCGAGAGCCGTGAGGTTGAAGCCGAAGCCCGAGCCCTGCACGATCGGGTCCCAGTGGGCCGGAAGGGTCGCGGCCCAGCGCAGCACGGACTCGCCGTCCGCGTCTCCTGAGCTGCTCGACGCCGGAGTCGCAGCGCACGCGGTGAGCGCGAGGGCCCCCACGAGCAGCGCGGCGGCTGCGGTTCGAAGTCGGGTGATTCTGCGGGTCATGAGCTGTTCCGTTCTGCGGTGTCGGGTGGGTCTCGGTGCGGGTGCTGGCAATCCTGACGCGGGTCAGGCGGCCGATGATAGGGCGGTGTCACAAAGGTTCCGGCGACGAAACCTGACGTCACATGTCGTCGTCGGAGGACTTCGACGCGGACGGTTCAGAGGGCGGCCGGACCGGCGACGGCCGCAGTCGCGAGAGTGTCGCGGGCGGGAGTGCGCCCATAGACGCGGTCGAGGACTGCTGCGGCGTCGGCGGCATCCGTCCCTCTCCACGCGACGTGGTGGTCGGGTCGGACCAGCGCGAACGGGGCGCCGTAGAGCTCGCGCGCGTCAGCGTCAGGAAGGTGGATCACCTCGAGGCCGATGGCCCGTTCTCGCGCCGCCTCGGTGAAGCCGGCGACCGCCGAGACGTCATCGGACAGGACCAGCAGCGCCACATCGCCGCCGATGCGGTCGTACAGGGTCACTCCATAGGGGTCGATGATGCCGTTGGGAGCGCGATGCCCCGGACGACCGCCGGGCACGTAGACGCCGGCATCCCACGGCGTCTCGGTCGCGGCCTGGTCGGGTTCGTAGGCGATCACCGGGGAGTCGTCGTAGCGCTCGTCGAAGTAGACGCCGACGTCGCGACGCTGCCCCTGGGCGAGGATCTCGCGGATGCGGTCACGCCGCTCCTCGGCCTCAGCGCTCGTGTCGTCGTCGGCCGGGAATCCGAGGCGCCTGGCCTCGTCGACGTTGCGTTCGGTGCGGTCGGCGCGGGCCTTCGCCGAGGCGCCGACACGGGCGTTGTGCGGGCGGCGTTCGCGGTCGTACGAATCGAGAAGGGCGTCACCGCCGGTGCCGCGCAACACCGCGGCGAGCTTCCACCCGAGGTTGAACACGTCGCCGAAGCCCTCGCCGAGGTTTCCGCCGGGCGTGCGCACATGGGCGGCATCGCCGACGAGCAGCACGCGGCCCTGCCGGAAGGTCTTCGCCAGGCGCGTGCTCTTGAAGTACGGCGTGACGTCGACGATCTGCAGCGTGAGGTCGGAGCCGAACGCCGCGCGCGCGAGCGCCAGCAGCTCCTCCTCCGTCGGGGTGTGCTCGAGCGGGTACGGCCCGGCGTACACGCGCCAGTCGGTCTCGTTGAGCGCGGCGAGGAAGCCGGAGTGGATGCCGTTGACGATGACGTTGACGGCGCTCGGGAACGGATCCCTGCCGGCATACTCGCCATCGGTGCGGACCACGAAGCGGAAGTGCCGCTCCGTCGCATATGCCCCCTCGCGCTCGATGCCGGCGAGGGTGCGCACAGTGCTGCGCGCACCGTCGGCTCCGACGACGTACTTCGCGCGAATGCGCCGCACGGTTCCGGTCTCGACGTGCTCGACCGTCGCGATCACCCCGTCACGGGCGCCCTCCGCCCCGTCTTCCCCCGGGGAGCTCTCGAGCAGCGACAGCAGTCGCCATCCACCGGCCACGGGCACGTCGAGTTCGGCCAGCTGATCGAGGAACGCCTGCTGCAGCGCGGTCTGCGGGCGGCGCAGCGATTCGGCCAGCGAGTAGGGATTCTCAGCGCGACCGGTGAAGCCGGGGCGGCCGGTCGGAGTGCCCGGGCGGGTGAGGTCGTGGCCGATCAGCGAGGTGCGGAAGGTGGTGCCGAGGTTCCACTCGGGCGGGAAGGTCCAGCCACGGCGGATGCGGTCCTCGACGCGCCACTGCTGGAAGAACTCCACCGTGCGGGCGCTGTGGCCCATCGCGCCCGCCCTGATCAGGCGGAATGACGTCGCGGCATCGACCACGGCGACGTCGACCTTCTGCCGGTTGAGTTCGAGGGCGGTCGCTAGCCCCGCCGGACCCGCGCCCACGACGAGCACCTCGACCTCCTGCGGCGGGGTGCCGTGCGCGAGCAGCACCGTGTCGACGTGCCGCTCTCCGCGGCTGATCTCGTTCTGGGCGACCATGGGTACCTCCAGGCTGGGTCGGAATGCACGTCATCATTCGCCTCACCCACGGCGCTCGCGTCGGCCCCGTCACAGAAGTTCCGCGAGCGTCATGCGGCGTCACGGGGCGACACGGGCCGACCGCGCAGAGCCGGTGGTCGACCGTGCTGGCTACTGTGGCCGCACGTCGATCGACACCTCGCCGCAGACCGGAGGGCACCATGACCATCACCGACACCACGCCGCCCCCGTCACCCGCCCTGGATTTCGCGCAGGAGTGGCAGCACTGGCACGACGGGATCGAGGCGCAGCGGCGGACCCCGCACAGCTTCCTCGCATACACGAGCTTCAACCTGCTGAGCGAGGAGCCACAGCGCTTCGACGACGTGCCAGGCACCTGGACCACCGGACCCGACGGGGTGATCGTGCAGCTCGACGCCGGCCAGGTTCTCGACGTCGACGGGGTCGCTGTGCGTGGCGTTCACGAATGGGGAGTGATCGGCGAGCGCACCTTCCATCGAGCGCGGTTCGAGGATGCCGTGGTCGAGGTCTCGAAGCGCGGCGATCGGGACATCGTGAGGCCGCTGCATCCGGAGCATGCGCTGCGCACCGCGTATGCCGGAACACCGACGTTCGCACCGCACGAGCGGTGGGTGATCGAGGGCGTGTTCGAGCCGGAGCCGCTGCGCGACATCGACATCGCGGCGGCGATCCCGGAGATCGAACACGTGCATGCGACGCCGGGCAGGGTGCGGTTCAGCGTGGATGGCGTCGAGTCCACCGTGACGCTGATCGGGCAGGGTCCGGATGCCGCGGTGCTGCTGTTCCGCGACTCGACGAGCGGCGTCACCACCTACGGCGCGAGTCGCACTCTCGCCGTCACGCTGCCGAGCGGGGACGACCGTCGCGTGGTCCTCGACTTCAACCGGGCGAGGAATCTGCAGTGCGCGTACACCGACTACTCGCCGTGCCCGCTGGCACCCGTCGAGAACTGGCTGCCCTTCGCCGTCGAGGCCGGTGAGAAGACGCCTCTCGCCCGCACCTCGTGACCGCAGGAGTAGCCTGACCGCGTGACGGTCATCATCGCTTTCCTCGCCAACATCCTCGTCGCGATCGCCAAGACCGTCGCGGCGGTGATCACGTCGTCGGCGTCGATGGTGGCTGAGGCCGCGCACTCGTGGGCGGATGCCGGCAACGAGGTCTTCCTCCTGATCGCCGATCGTCGCGGCGCGCGCGCGAAGGATGAGCGGCATCCGCTCGGCTATGGTCGCGCGGCCTTCGTCTGGTCGCTGATCGCGGCGTTCGGGATCTTCACCGCCGGGTCGATCGTGTCGATCATGCACGGCGTGCAGGAGCTGTCCGAGACCGGCCCGGTCGAAAGCCCCGCCGTCGCGTACACCGTGCTCGGCATCGCATTCGTGCTGGAGGGCGCGTCGTTCACGCAGGCGATGCTGAAGTCCCGGCGTCTCGCGCGCGAGCGCGGATCGTCGACCTGGGACTACGTGCTCGATACGAGCGATACGACGCTGCGCGCCGTGTTCTTCGAGGACATGGCCGCCCTGATCGGTCTCGTCCTCGCCGCCGGGGCGATCGCGATGCATCAGATCACCGGGGTCGCCGCCTGGGATGCCGTGGGATCGATCCTCGTAGGAATCCTGCTCGGTGTCGTGGCGGTCATCCTCATCGGGCGCAACATCGCTTTTCTCGTCGGCTCGAACGCGTCGCCTGCGCTGCGCGACCGTGTGGGGCGCGCGCTGCTCGGTTCGCCGCAGATCCAGCGCCTCACCTACCTGCATATCGAGTACGTCGGACCGAACCGGCTGTTCATCGTCGCTGAGGTCGACCTGGCCGGCGACGCCCAGGAACACGACGTCGCCCGCCGCCTCCGCGAGATCGAGCAGCAGATCGAAGCGCACGAGGTCGTGGAGACCGTGGTGCTGTCGCTCTCGGTCGACGATGAGGAGTCCCTCCTCTTCACAGACGCAGCCCCAGACGCAGACGCAGACGCAGACGCAGACGCATTGCAGTAACTTCCTCATCCGGCCTGCGCGAGGTCAGGCGGCGCTTTCGCGTTCCCCTGCGCTTTCGCATTCCCCTGCGCTCTCCCCCGTATCGGAACGCTCAGCCGTGGCGTGCGCCATCGCTGATCGGGGTCCCACCATCT
Organism: Actinomycetota bacterium; assembly: GCA_037033305.1. Taxonomy (GTDB): domain Bacteria; phylum Actinomycetota; class Actinomycetes; order Actinomycetales; family Microbacteriaceae; genus Microbacterium. Next base: position 27,038 of record JAZBLP010000014.1, read on the forward strand.
CGGTCCTCGCACCTGCGGGACACCGAGATCCATGCGGATCTCCCACCCCGAGGTGCCGAGAGAGCGGTGATGCCACCAGCACAACGGCACACCGTTATCCGTATGCGTCGGGCCGCCGCGGGCGTGCTCGGTCACATGGTGGATCTCACACCACGACGCGGGAACATGACACCCCGGGATCAGACACTCCTTATCGCGGGCGATGATCGCCCGCCGTTGATGCACGGTGAACACCCGATCCGTGGTGCTGATCCCGATGATCCGCCCCTCGTCCATCAGCACCCGTTGGATGGTGCCCGAGCATCCGACGTGCGAGGGGACGCTCACCGGTAGCTGCCCCCATGCACCGCTGACATCCGCGCGGCCGGTGCCGTTCGTGAGGTCGTTCGCGTCGACTGTCACGACCAGTACCGGCCCCGCGCCTCCGAGCGTCGGCATGTCTCGGTGCCGGGCGGCGATCGCCAATGCCGCAGCGAGAGCGTCGTGCCGCTTCTGCGCAGCCGTGCGGCCATCGAGGACGCAGCGCGGATCTGAATTGAACGGATCGTCTGCTTCGGTGGAACCGCCCTCTCCGGGGACGAATGCCACGCCCGGCATCGGCGGACCGTCACCCTTGGGGTTGTTCTGGGCATCGAGGATGAGCTCCAACTGCGCCGCGACCTCGGGCGTCAGATATCCCTTGATGGAACGCAGTCCGTCGCGCACACGACCGAGGGTGATGCCCCGTCGCCGCGCGGGTTCATCTCCGGGCTCATCTCCGTCGGGGTCGAGCAACGCGGCCAGTGTCTCCGCGAGGAGCTTCAACTCGTCGAGCGTCGGCGCCGGGCCCTGGACCTCTGCGTCGGGGCCGGCCTCGGGGTCAGGTCTGATGCCCCGCGCCGCCCGCGCCAGGCACATGTCGGCCTCGAGCCGATCATCGACGCTGATGCGATGCGAGACCTTCTCGACCGGATGGGTCGCCGCGAGCATCCCCTCGACTCCGATCGCGCCGTCGAGCATCGCCTCTCGCAGCGCCGGCCACCGCGCGGGCAGTCGATCGCCCGACACCAGATTCACGTCGCGGCGGACGAGGGCGACGACCTTCTCGACCCGCGTCGCCCCGCGCACGTCTGTCAGCAGGGTGCGCTGCACCAGTTCGTTCGGTGTGCGGCAGCCCGTGGAATGCGGGAACTCCACTGCATCCCCCGAGGCGATCGTCTCGACCACCACGGCCTCGACCCGTCGGAAGGCCGCACCGGCTGCCTGCAGCACTTCGACTCGCTCCGCATCGGACAACCCGGCGAGCGCGTCGTCGGACAGCACCCGATCGAGGTCGGCGACGACCTGATCGACGAGGGCGCGAGTGCGGGATGACATGCCTCCATCCAACTCGCGGCCACCGACATTCGAACGGGAGAATCAGGCACTTTTCGACCAGGTCAGAAGCATATTCCGGAACACTGGCGCAGTGTTCCGGAGTGCCGATCGCCAACGCCACGCTGCGCCATAGCAACGCCACGCGCCGCCATCGAGACGCCGACAGAGACGCCATCGAGAAACCGATCGAGCGATCAGCTCTCCCAGTTGTCGGCGAGCTTGTTCAGCAGGTTCGCGAGCTGCTCCCGCTCATCGTCGGTGAATGCCGCGAGCGCCTTCCCGAGCGCTTCACGCCGCTCGCCCCTCATCCCGCGAGCGATCTTGCGCCCCTCATCGGTCAACGCGATCCGCGTGCGTCGGGCGTCGTCGGGGTCGGCCTCACGCCGCACGAAACCGTGCGCGACCCCCTGCTGCACGAGCCGCGAGGCGCGAGGCTGGTCGACGCCGATCGCGGCACCGAGATCGCTCACGCTGAGAGGAGCGGATGCCGCGGCGAGCGCCTCGAGCATCCGCATCCGGGCCGGGCCCCCGAAGCGCCCGGAAGGATCGTTCATCCACGGCGGCATGCCGGGATGCTCTGAGCGCCCATGACCGTGACCGCCCTGCTCGAAGTGGTCGGGGTGGGGACCACCGTGCCAGCCGTGCGGGCCGCCCATTCCGCGAGGGCCGCGACCGCGTTCTCCCGAACGACGTCCGCGCAGGCGCGACAGGGCACGGGCGATGACCTCGGCGGGGTCGTTCTCTTCGGCGCTCACCCGTCGATTTTACATGCGACTTGACATGTATCCGCACTGCATGTCACACTACATATACATGCATAGTGACAAGCACATGCTCCATGACATCTAAGGACTTCACTCATGAACACCTCTGACACTCAGAACACAGACAGCACCTCCCGCCCCTTCGGCTACTGGCTCAAGGCCGTCGACCGCCTCATGGCGGCCGAGTTCGCCTCGGCTTTCGACGGCGAACATGCGAGCCGCCGCGACTGGCGGATCCTCAACGCGATCGACGGCACGGCACCGGCTCGACGCCCCCTGAGCTCCCACAAGCTGCACGGCCTCGTCGAACGCGGATGGATCGTCACCGAGGGCGACGACTGGACGCTCACCGATGACGGTCGCGCCGCCAAGGAACGCCTCGGCAGCATCGTCGACGGCATCCGCGCGAAGGTCGCCGACGCCGTCTCCCCCGAAGACCTCGAGACCACGCTGACATCGCTCGAGCAGATCGCTCGCGCCTTCGGCTGGGACGAGGAGACACCGCTCCCCCGCGGACGCGGTCGCCGCCGCGGATTCGGCCCCCACGGCTTCGGGCCCCACGGATTCGGGCCGAGCATCGGCTTCGGCCGCCGGCACGGACACCCATTCGGACGAGGCCGCGGTTTCGCGCCCGGCTTCGACTTCGACCACGGGCACGACTCGGATGCCGACTTCGACCGCCGCGAGTGCGGACACCGTGGGCACCCGGGCCACGACCGTTTCGCCGACGCGAAGGCCCATGCGCACCACGGCCACCCGGGCGACGACGCCGGCGAGCGCGACCACCGCCATGGTGATCACCCTCACCGCGGCCACGCACACGGCGGGGCACACGGTGGACACCGAGGCGGACGTCACGGAGAGCACCGCGTCGCCCGCGCGGCGCAGTACGCCTACGAGCGCGGCTTCGACGCCGGCTTCTCCCGCGGCCGCGACGCCTGAGGCGTCACACCCGCATCCATGGCATCCAGAACGCCCCGTTCGCTCCGGCGACCGGGGCGTTCCTGCGCGCCGGAACCACGCGCGCAGGCGGCTTGCAGGAGACCCGCCTAGCGCAGAGCCGGCAGGACGACCTCGTCGACCATATGCACCACGGCATCCGGTTCGAGTGCGCGCCGCCGCAGGCTGACGCTGCCGAACGCCGCGGTCGGCACGAGGCCGGCGATGAGTGCGACCGGAGCGTCCGCGCGCACCTCGCCCCGGTCGATCCATCGCTCGATCACTGCCGTGAGCGCCGCGACCGGCGGCCCGCCGACCACTCGGTAGGCGATGTCGCGCAGCTCGTCGTCGCGGCCGATCTCGCTCAGGATGCTGGCGAGCACGCCGGCCGTGCGGTCATCCGCCCTCGCGAAGTGCATGGCAGCTGCGACGAGATCCCCGCGCAACGTGCCCGTGTCCGGCACCTCGGCGGCGACCTGTAGCGCGCCGACCGCCGCGACGACGAGTTCGGCCTTCGTCTCCCAGCGGCGGTAGATCGCGGAGCGCCCGCACCGGGCGCGTTGCGCCACAGCGCCGATCGTCGTGCCGGCGTAGCCGCTCTCGATCAGCAGATCCTGCACCGCCCCGAGGATCGACGCCTCGACGCCGGGGTCACGAGGACGCCCCGCCTGCTTGGCCATCGCTTCAACACTCATCGCGCCCCATTGTACATTCCGGTATCGAGTAGTACCGTTACTTTCGGTACTGACCAGTACCGAAACATGACCGCTGAAGGAGTCGCCATGGCCACCACCACCGTCCGCGGGGATCGGCCCGCCACCGGGTCCCGGTTGCGCACCGGTCTGATCCTCACCGCCGCTGTCGTCGTCGCGATCGCGGTGAACGCCGTCGTCGCCCTCATCGCCGTGGCCGCCGGAGCTCCGGCGACTTACGGTCCGCTGACCTTGCCCGCCTACGCGCTTTTCACGACCCTGGGCATCGTCGTCGGATGGATCGGGTGGTCGCTGGTTCGCCGCCGCGCCCGAGACCCGCGCCGCACTCTCGCGATTCTCGTGCCGATCGTCACCGTGGCGTCGTTCGTCCCCGACGTGCTGCTGCTCGTGACGCGCTTCATCCCGGGGACGACGGCGAGTGCGGTCATCGCGCTGATGGTGATGCACCTCGTCGTCGTCGCCGTGGCGGTTCCCGCGTATGTCTGGGCATCGCAGCGGAGCTGACGAGAGCACCCGCAGGCGCTGACCTCGGGGTCGTGTCGCAGATCACCCATGCCACGCCGCTGCGGCGGCAGCAGCGAGGGATGCCGACCCACCGGCCGGCTGCGCGAACGGCATCGTCGTGCCGAGGTAGATCGCCCCGGCGACCGCCGCCGCGAGCAGCACGATGAGGAACGCGAAGATCACGAACGTCAGAGCCCGGTAGCCGCCGGACGTCGGCTCCTCGGGCGCGATGGACGGCTGCGCCCAGTCGTCCGCGACAGGAGCCGGCTGGTCACCCGTGAGGATCGCCGGCTTGGGCCGAGAGCGGCGCGTCGACGGAAGCATCGCCTCGGGCGGAGGCGGCGGGATCACCGCATCCGGAACCGCCGCCTCGGGCGGAGGCGGCGGGATGACAGCATCCGGAACCGCGGACTCCGGCGGAGGCGGCGGGATGACAGCATCCTCCGGTCGGATGTACGGGTCGTTGCTGTCACCGCTCATGTCAGCCCCCTACTGCTCCGACGTCGGTCGTGCCGACATCCGTCTTGTGGAAGTTCTGGAACGAGCGCGACGCCGTCGGGCCGCGCTGCCCCTGGTAGCGGTTGCCGTACGGACCCGAACCGTACGGGTTCTCGGCCGGAGAGGTCAGCCGGAAGAAGCACAGCTGCCCGATCTTCATGCCCGGCCACAGCTTGATCGGCAGCGTCGCGACGTTGGCGAGCTCGAGGGTGACGTGCCCGGTGAAACCCGGGTCGATGAACCCGGCGGTCGAGTGCGTGATGAGGCCCAGGCGACCGAGCGAGGACTTGCCTTCGAGGCGCGCCGCGATGTCATCCGCCAGCGAGACCTGCTCGAAGGTCGCGCCGAGTGCGAACTCGCCGGGGTGCAGGATGAACGGCTCGTCGGGATCGACCTCGATCAGCCGCGTGAGCTCGGGCTGATCGACCGACGGGTCGATGAACGGGTACTTGTGGTTGTCGAAGAGGCGGAAGTAGCGGTCCAGGCGCACGTCGATGCTCGACGGCTGGATCATCTCCGGCTCATGCGGATCCAGGCCGATCCGGCCGGCGGCGAGTTCTGCTCTGATGTCGCGATCACTGAGAAGCACGGCCCCAGCCTAGTCACCGCACGCGGCCGACACTTTGGCCATGACGGATCGGGCGGGTAGGCTGGCGTCACCTGCTCCTCGGATGCAGGTACGGGGCTGTAGTTCAATGGCAGAACTTCTGCTTCCCAAGCAGATAGCGCGGGTTCGATTCCCGTCAGCCCCTCCATCACGACCTCTGGCGATCAGCGCTCAGGCACCGCTGAGCTCACGGGGATCACCGCTCGATGCACTCCCGCAGGTCATCCCACACGGCCGCCAGCGCATCCTCGAGCGGAACCTCGGCGGGGCCCTCCAGCCATCTATCCGTCGCGAGGTCGAACCACGTCACGGCGAGCGCGGCCAGGGTGCGCGCCTGCCGGGGATCCACACCGCGATGCGTCAGGGACTCTTCGATCGCCTGACCGAGGTGGTGGCTCTGCAGGAGTTCGCGCTCGTGCAGTGCCGGCTCGCTGCGGACGATCCTGCGCCGACGCGCGATGCTCGCCCGCCAGTCCTGGAGCTCGCGGCTCGCTGCCGAGAGGCCCGCGCGCACCGCTGCCGCCCCGTCGTTCTCCGGAGGGACCGACTCCATGAACGCGCGCACAGCCCTCGGGAACTCACGGTCTCGGAGGAAGAGGACGTCGCGTTTGTCCGAGAAGTGGCGGAAGAACGTCCGCGTGGTCAGACCGGCCGACGCCGCGATCTGCGGAACCGTGGTGTCTGCGTATCCCTGGCGTTCGAACAGGAGCATCGCCGCGGCTTCGAGGCGCAGTGCGGCATCGGGGGACCATCGGGGCATGCATCCATGATGACACGACGTGCCGTAAGGTGGGTGTCAATGACACGAGGTGTCATCACACACGAGATGTCATCACACACGAGGATCGGACCAGTATGCGAAACAACACGGCGGCGTGGATCGATGCTCCCTATGCCGATCTGACCGTTCGGGACGCCCCGATGCCGACGCCGGGTCCGGGACAGCTGCTCGTCGAGACGCGCGCCGTCGCGGTGAATCCCCTGGATGCGATCATCCAGTCGAACGGCACCGTCATGTACGGCTGGCTGCGGTACCCCGTGATCCTCGGCGAGGACATCTCGGGCGTCGTCGTCGAGGTCGGCACCGACGTGAGCGACTTCGCGCCCGGCGACCGCGCCGTGGCGTACGCGATGGGCGCGGAGAAGGGCCGGGATGCCATAGCCGAGAGCGGCTTCCAGACCTACGTCACCGTCGACGCGAGCCTTGCCGCTGTCCTGCCCGAGACGATGAGCTTCGAAGATGCCGCGGTGCTCCCGCTGGCCCTGTGCACGGCGGCGGCCGGACTGTTCGAGACCGACCAGCTCGGTCTCGACTTCTCCGCGCTCGGAAGCGCGGCACCCCGCGACGAGATCGTGGTGGTGTGGGGTGGCGCGACCGCCGTCGGAGGCAACGCCATCCAGCTCGCCCGCGCCGCCGGATACCGGGTGATCACGACGGCCTCAGCCGCCAACCACGAGAAGATGAGACAGCTGGGGGCGGAGGCGGCATTCGACTACCGCGACCCGAGGGCCGTCGACCAGATCATCGACGCGGCGAGAGGCTCCGTCGTCGCGGGAATCCTGGCGATCGCCGTGGGGTCGGCGGAGCCGAGCCTGAGGATCGCGCGCGGGACCGGCGCCACGAGGATCGCGATGGCGAGCCCGCCGGTCTCGTTCTACGACCAACCACGCCGTCGGGGCCTCTCGCTGACCCGCATCCGCCTGTTCCTGCGCCTCGGGTCTCGCACGGCGCTCATGCAGCTGCGCAGCCGCGTCCGCGGTGTGAGAGCCTCGTTCATCTGGGGAAGCGCCATCGCGACGTCACCTGTGGGAGCGGCCATCTGGCGCCGGTACCTTCCCGACGCTCTCGAATCGGAGGCGCATCGCCCGTACCCCGACGCGCTCATCGCAGGGGAAGGACTCGGAGCCGTGCAGGGGGCCATCGACACTCTGCGCCGCGGCGTGTCCGCGCAGAAGCTCGTCGTCACCCTGGGGACATGACGTCCGCGCCGCGCTGATCCCGGTCGTGCGGTGTTCAGCGGAGGCGGGCGTCATCCCATCCGAATCGTCGGCGGCTCCGAACAGAGGCAGAGGGGCCCGTTCTCGCGCGCCCGAGAGGAGTCCTGATGATCGAGTCGTCGACCCCGCCGCTTGCCGACCTCGACCGGTACCGCAACGTCACCGACCTGCTCGTCGCGCGCGCGGCCGCAGCTCCTGAGCACGTCGCCTTCGAGGTCGAAGGAGCGCAGACCGGGGCATCCTCCTCCTGGCGCCCGATCACCACGCGCGCCTTCTCGGACCAGGTGCGCGCCCTCGCGAAAGGCCTGATCGCCCAGGGCATCCAGCCCGGCGACCCGATCGCGATCATGGCGCCGACCCGCTACGAATGGGCCGTCGCCGACCTCGCATCCTGGTACGCCGGAGCGGTCGTCGTGCCGATCTACGAGACGTCTTCGCCCTCGCAGGTCGCGGCCATCGTCGCCGACGCAGGCGTGCGCCTGGCGATCGGGGGCACCTCGGCACACGCGGCGCTGCTGAAGGCGGCGCTCTCGGAGACCTACATCGTCTCGTTCGGGACATGGACGATGGACACCGCGGCAACCGGTACCCTCGTCGACCTGGTGGCTCGCGGCGCCGCCGTCACCGACGAGGAGCTCGAGGAGCGCAGGGCGTCGGCGACCCAGGACGACCCCGCGACCATCGTCTACACCTCCGGCACGACGGGCGAGCCCAAGGGCGTCGTGCTCACGCATCGCAACTTCCTCGGTCAGGTGCTCAACATCGCCGCCGCCTATCGCGAGATCGTGAACGAAGACGGCAACACCGTCATCTTCCTGCCCCTCGCCCACGTGCTGGCGCGCGGTCTGCAGCTGATCTGCCTGGCGAGCGGCATGCGCATCGCGCACCTGTCCGATCCGTCGCGCGTCGTCACCACCCTCGACACCCTGCGCCCGACGTTCCTGGTGGTGGTGCCGCGGGTGCTGGAGAAGATCCAGGCTGCAGCCGCCTCCAAAGCGGCCGACAAGGGACTCGGGAAGGTGTGGACGCAGGCCCGGTCCACGGCGATCGCGTGGGGCCGCCGTGCGGAGCAGGTCGATGCCGGCCGCACCCCGGCGACGAGCCTCGGGCTTCGGCTGCGTCACCGCCTCTTCGATGCGCTGTTCTACCGACGCCTCCGCGCCGTGATGGGCGGACGCGTCGGCTACATGCTCTCGGGAGGAGCTGCGCTCGACACCGACCTCTCGCTCTTCTTCCGCGGCATCGGCGTGCCCATCATCGAGGGGTACGGACTGACCGAGACGACGGCACCGCTCACCGGCAACCTTCCTGGTCGCATCGCCTCCGGCAGCGTCGGGTCGCCCCTGCCGGGACTCACCGTGCGCATCAGTGACGAGGGCGAGGTGCTCGCCCGCGGGCTCGGCGTCTTTAGCGGCTACCGCAATCCCGCGCACGACGACGGCGCCTTCATCGACGGATTCTTCCGCACGGGTGATCTCGGGCGCCTCGACGATCAGGGCCGGTTGATCCTCGACGGCCGCCTCAAGGACGTGATCGTCACGTCGAACGGCAAGACGGTCGTTCCCGCGCGCTGGGAGCGCGCCGTCGAAGCGGACCCGCTCGTCTCGCACGCGGTGATGGTGGGCGAGGGCAAGCCCTACCTCTCGGCGCTCCTCGTGCTCGACCCCGAGCAGACACAGGCGTGGGCGCAGGAGGAGGGCCTCAGCATCCCGTTCGTCGCCGAGACCGACATCCGCGCCCTGACCGATCCGGCTCTGCGTGCCCGCCTGCAGCGCACCGTCGACGCCGCCAATGCTCTGGGCGCGCGCAGCGAGCAGGTGCGGCGATTCAGCGTGGTGTTCGCCGACCTCGACGACCACGGGCTGATCACCCCCACCATGAAGCTCAAGCGGAGCGTCGTGCTGCATCGCGCGGCCGTCACCGTCGCAGACCTGTACCTCTGAGAACCGGAAAGAACACGATGTCCTCCCCCACCCCCACCACGCCCACGTCGTCGCGCTCCTCGCTGGTCGCGATCATCGTCGCCCTCGTCATAGGAGCTCTCGTCGCGCTGGCGGGCAGTCAGGGCGGTGCGTCGCTCGGCGGCATCCCGCTGTTCGCCCTCGCCGTGGCCGCGGCGTACGCGATCCAGGTCCTCGCCTTCATCCCCGCGATGCTCCTGCGCACCGAGCGGTTCTTCGACCTCACCGGAAGCCTCACGTTCCTGGCGATCTCCGTGGCCCTCGTGCTGCTGACGCCCATGCCGGATGCCCGCAGCTGGTTCCTCGCGGCGATGGTCGTCCTGTGGGCCGCGCGCCTCGGATCGTTCCTCGCCATGCGCGTGCACAAGGCCGGGTCCGACGGGCGATTCGACGAGATCAAGGGTTCACCGGTGCGCTTCCTGCAGGTATGGGTCATTCAGGGCGCGTGGGTGTCGATCACGGCGGCGGCGGCATGGATCGCGATCAGCACGGATGCGGACTCCCGCGCCCCCATCGGATGGCTGACCGTCGTAGGCATCGTCGTGTGGCTGCTCGGCATGACGATCGAGATCGTCGCGGATGCGCAGAAGTCGGCGTTCCGGGCCGACCCGAGCAACAAGGACGAGTTCATCCGCACGGGCCTGTGGTCGCGGTCGCGCCACCCCAACTACTTCGGCGAGATCGTCATCTGGGTCGGCGTCTTCCTCACGGCCGCCCCCGTGCTCGCCGGCTGGCAGTGGGTCGCGATCCTCTCGCCCCTCTTCGTCATCCTCCTGCTGACGCGGGTGAGCGGCATCCCGCTTCTCGAAGCTCGCGCCGAGAAGAAGTGGGGCGACCGCGCCGACTACATCGCGTACCGCGACAGCACCCCGTCGCTGATCCCGCGGCTCACGCGACCCGCCGTGCGAGAGCGCGCGGCGTAGCAGCGCGACGGCTCACACGCCCGCGGCTGCCCATAGCGCGGCGAGGTTGTCGCCGATCGTCTGCACAACGGCATCCGCGGTCGTGTCCCCCGGGCGTCGGCTCACCTTGAGCCCGATCCGCTCGACCGCACCCGCCGCGGCGAGCGCGGCCTCGACATGGGCGGCATCCAACAGCGAGCCCGCTGCGGGGTCTGCTGCCGCGAGCGGCAGATGCCCGTCGGCCCAGGCCGGGCCATAGGGGCCGTCGACCGCGGCGGATCCCGAGAACGACAGCCCGACGAGCAGGCCGGAGGCCGCAGCGACGGCGATCTGCTCGGTCACGGCGTCGGCGTCTCGGGTCTCGATAACGGAGCGTCCCCAGTTCAGCCAGAGGCCGATCGGGGCATCGACCGAGAGGATGGCGCTGATCTCGTCGTCGAGCGACAGGAAGCCCTTCTCCCACGGATGATCCGTGGTCGCGGCGTCGCAGTGCTCGACGACCAATCGCGCCCCTGCCCAGTCCCACTGCGAGATCTCGGCGAGCGACCCGACGAGACGCGCCCGATCGCCCACGCCCTGAGGGGCGGTGTGGAGCGCGACCATCGTCACCGCCGCGTCGCTGTCGGCCGCGAGGAGGCGCACGTCGCCGGCGACGGCCCGCAGGTCGGCGAGCGCGGCGCGACGCCCCTCGTCGTCGGGTGAGGCGATGCCGTAGCGCGCATCCATGCCGCATCGCTTCATCACCCACGGCAACGGGGTCACCGCGAGTTCGGCACCGGCAGGCACATGACTCAGGAACCACTCCGGATCATGAGGATGCAGGCGCCCCATCCACGGCACCTCCAGCCCCACGACGCCCGGCAGCGCGCACAGCGCCGGCAGCAGCTCGCCCTCGAGAACGGGATCCCAGGTCGAGTGCGCAGGCGACGCCGCGTAGGAGCTGACGAGCAACGGCGGCACGGGCGGCAGGAGAGGCACGCTCATGACACCAGGTGGCGGTGCGCCTGCGTGTGCCGGTAGTAGTCGACGAGCGCGAGCTGCGAGGCAGCGGCCTCGTCGACGAACACGGTGACGCGTGGATGATGCTGGAGGATCGTCGCCGGCCAGCGGGCCGACACCGCGCCTTCGACGAGCTGCGCGACGGCCTCGGCCTTCGCCTCACCGGTCGCGACGAGCACGACGCGTCGCGCGTCCATGATCGTGCCGAGCCCCTGCGTGAGGCAGTGGTACGGAACGGCATCGACGTCGCCGCCGAAGAAGCGGGCGTTGTCCTCACGGGTCTGCGCGGTGAGCGTCTTCACGCGGGTCCTGGATGCCAGCGACGACCCCGGCTCATTGAACGCGATGTGCCCGTCGGTGCCGATGCCCAGGATCTGCAGGTCGACTCCGCCCGCCTGGCGGATCGCCTCCTCGTATGCCGCGCACGCCGCGGACAGATCGGCGGCGTCTCCGTCCGGCCCGCGCACCGCGCCAGGGGCGAGGTCGACGCGCGAGACGAACTCGTCGTCGATCACGGTGCTGTAGCGGCATGGATGCCCCGGCGGCAGCCCCACGTACTCGTCGAGCATGAAGCCGCGGGCGTGGGCGAGCGAGAGCTGCCCGCGCGCGACGCGCTCGGCGACCGCGTCGTAGATGCGCAGCGGGCTCGATCCCGTCGCGAGGCCGAGCACGGCATCCGGTCGGTCCGCGATCAGCGCGGCGATGTCGTCGGCGACGATCTCGCCGATCTCCTCTGCGGGCGCGATGACGACGTCCATCAGTCCTCCTCGGTGAGTGCGGCGACGAACCACGACGTGATGGTCGCCGGGTGGGTGATCGCGGTGCCGACGCACACGGCGAAGGCTCCCGCTGCGGCGGCGGCCGCTGCCTGGGCGGGCGAATGGATGCGCCCCTCCGCCATGACCGGCGCGGTGCACCGATCTGCGACGAGCGAGATCAGTTCGAGATCCGGTCCCTCGGTCTTCGGGCGATCGGGCGTGTAGCCCGAGAGCGTCGTGCCGAGGATGTCGGCTCCGGCCCGCTCGGCCTCGAGGGCGTCGTCGAGCGATCCGCAGTCGGCCATGATCAGCGCATCCGTGTGCTCACGCAGCGCCGCGATCGTCTCGGCGAGACTCAGGCCGTCTGGTCGCGACCTGCGGGTCCCGTCGATCGCGACGATGTCGGCGCCCGCGTCGGCGACCGCCTTCGCGTGCTCGAGCGTCGGGGTGATGAAGACGTCTGCCTCGCCGTCCTTCCACAGCCCGATCACCGGCACGGCCATGCCGGCGACCGCACGGATGTCATCGAGGCCCTGCACCCGGATGCCGGCGGCTCCGCCGACCACCGCGGCCTGTGCGATCTGCGACATGGTGCGCGGGTCGCGCATGGCCTCGCCGGGGTAGGCCTGGCACGAGACGACGAGGCCTCCGCGCAGCCGGTCGAGGATGTCGGTGGATGTCATATCGCCCTCCAGGCGGATGCCGCCGCGCCCCTCAGGGGCGCGTCGTCGCCGAGCGTGCCCGGCAGGATCGGAGTGGACTGCAGCGCATCGATGGCGTCGTCCGCGAAGGCACGGAGCATCGGCGTCCACCAGGCGTCGCCGATCTTCGGCACTCCCCCGGTGATCACGATGCGCTCCGGATCGAGGATCGTGGCGGCTCCGGCGAGCGCGCGCCCGACGGCGGCGGCCGATTCCCTGATGGCGCGTGCCGCGATCGGGTCGCCGTCGGCCGCGGCGGCCGCGACACCGTGAGCGTCGACGACGAACGGGTCTCCGCCGAGTGAACGGAAGTGCGCGTGCAGGCCGATGCCCGATCCGATGGCTTCGAGGTGACCCCGGCGGCCGCAGGGACAGCGCAGGTGCTCCGCCCCCGGAGTCGGCAGATGGCCGATCTCGCCCGCGATGTGATGGGCGCCGCGCACGGCGGCGCCGTCGACGATGAGTCCGGCGCCGACGCCGGTGCCGATGGCGACGACGAGCACGCTCGCCGCGCCGACCGCAGCGCCGTGCCGGTGCTCGCCTTCGGCATGCGCGTCGACATCGTTCTGCACGACGACGGGGCCGCCCGGCACGAGCAGCTCCCCCAGCGCCTCGCGCACGAGCCCGGCCACGGGTGTGCCCGGCCAGTCGGCGAAGGTGTCGGTCGCCGAGACGATCGTGCCGGACGACGCGTTCACGACGCCTGCCGTTCCGATTCCGACACCAGCGAGCCGCACCGATGTTCCGGTGAGCAGCCGCCGCGCCAGGCCGGCCACGGTCGAGACGACCGCCGCCGGTCCTTCAGCTGCTCTCGTCGGCGCCGTCTCGGTGCGTAGCAGCTCATCATCACGATCGACGAGGGCCGCCGCCGTCTTGGTCCCGCCGATGTCGACGGCCAGGACGACCTCGCGCGACGGCGCGTCTCCGAGACGGTCCGCCATCAGGAGGCGACGACCGGCAGCATCCCCTGTGCGGAGAGGATTCCGCGGATGCGCGCGACGGTGTCGGCGTCCAGCGACTGCACGGTGTCGGCCATGGTCGCATGATCGATGATGCCGCGGGCGTGCATGGCCGCCTTGAACGCGCCGACGCCAGTCGCGTCGCCCGAGAGTCCCTGCGGCTCGAAGACGATGTCGAACGCGCGGTTGATGCGCTCCTGCTCGGTGCGCGCCTCGTCCCAGTCGCCGCGCTGCGCCGCATCCCAGAGCCGGACGTACCCTGCGGCCTCGACGTTCGCGAAGCCGGGGACCACGCCGTCGGCACCGGCCAGAGCCATCGCGTCGACCACGAGCTCGTGTCCGGTGAGCAGCTGGAGCGGCCGCCCGGCCGCGGCGTTGGCGGCGATCAGCCGGCGGAACGAGACGTCGTCGCCCGAGGAGTCCTTGACGCCGTGGATGACGCCCTCGGCGCCGAGCTGCACCAGCAGGTCGATGCCGAGCTTGGCGTGCACGCGCACCGGCACGTCGTAGGCCCACAGCGGCACGTCGATCGCGGCGGCGATCGCGCGGAAGTGGTCGGCGACCTCGGCCGCCGAGTTCAGGGTGTACAGCGGGGCGGTCGTGACGATGGCCTGCGCGCCTGCCGCGACCAGGCGCCGCGCGGTCTCGATGATGCGGGGCGCGGTCAGCTCGATCGCACCGGCGATGATCGGCACTCGACCGGCGTTCACCCGCACGATCGTGGTGAGCAGCTCGACACGCTGGTCATCGGTGAAGTAGGCGGTCTCGCCCGTGGACCCGAGGGCGAAGAGGCCCGAGACGCCCTCGGCGATGAGACGTTCGACGAGCCGCTCGAGCGAGACCTGGTCGATCGTGCCGTCGGGCAGCAGCGGGGTGGCGACAGGCGGGACGACACCGGTGAAGGTGACGGAGGAGGATGCAGCGTTCATGGTGTTCCGGTCGTTTCAGTTCGTGGGTTCGAGCAGCGAGGGCGCGGCGCCCAGCAGCGTTCTGGTGTAGTCGTCGGAGGGCGCGTCGAACACGCGGGCGGCGTCGCCGAATTCGACGACCCTCCCCCGATTCATCACGGCGATCTCGTCTGAGAGGTAGCGGACGGTCTGGATGTCGTGCGAGATGAAGACCATGCCGAGGCCGAGCTGCTCCTTCAGGTCGGTGAGCAGGTTGAGGATCTGAGCCCGCACCGAGACGTCGAGCGCGGAGGTGGGTTCGTCGGCGACGATGACCTGCGGGTCGAGCACCAGCGCCCTGGCGATCGCGACGCGCTGACGCTGACCGCCCGAGAGCTGACTGGGCAGGGCCTCGAGCGCCGAGGCCGGCAGTCCGACGAGTCCGATCAGGTCGCGCACCTTGCGGTCGCGGCTCGCGGGCGTGCCCAGGCGGTGCACCTGCATCGGGTCGAGCAGCGCATCGCGCACCGTCATCCGGGCGTTGAGCGCCGTCGCGGGGTCTTGGAACACGACCGAGAGGATGCGGCCGAGCCGTCGGCGCACCGCCGGCGTGAACGACGTCACGGTCTCGCCGCCGAAGACCACCCGACCGCTCGTCGGCTTCTCGAGTCCGACCAGCACCTTGGCGGACGTGGACTTGCCCGACCCCGATTCACCGACGATCCCCAGAGTCTGCCCGCGCTTCACGGTGAGCGAGACACCGGCGAGGGCGTCGACGTACTTCGGTCTGAACAGCGACGATGCTCGCGTCCTGTAGCGGACGTGCACGTCGTCGAGCTCGATGACGGTGTCGCTCATCGTCCTGCTCCGATCGCTTCGATGGGCGCATCGTCGGGATGCGCCGAGTAGTAGTGGTCGGTCCCCTCGATCCGTCGCCGCACCGGTGCGACCCCCGCGTAGCGGGTCGGGTCCGACGAGCGAGGAGCGAAGCGGTCGCCGGCCGGGAAGTCGCGCGGCGACGGGACGACACCGGAGACCTGGTGGAGCCGGTCGGACCCTGCCTCGATCGAGAGCACAGCACCGAGGAGGCCCTGCGTGTATTCGTGCACCGGCTGGGTCAAGATCTCCCCGGTGGTGCCCTGCTCGACGACCTGACCCGCGTACATCACCGTGATGCGGTGCGCGAGCTCCGCCACGAGGGCGAGGTCGTGCGAGACGAAGACGAGGGCGAAGCCGAGCTCCCGCTGCAGCCGCATCAGCAGCTCGACGACCTGCGCCTGCACGGTGACGTCGAGAGCCGTGGTCGGCTCGTCGGCGATCACCAGTCGCGGGTCGCGGGTGAGCGCCATCGCGATCAGCACGCGCTGCCGCTGACCACCCGACAGCTCGTGCGGATAGGAGGCGAGCGTGCGCGCGGGGTCGAGGCCGACCAGCTCGAGCAGATCCTCGGCCGTGCGGGTGCCCCCTCGCGAGGTGAGCTGCTTCATCTGCGAGCGGATGAGCATCGCCGGGTTCAGCGAGCTCAGTGCGTCCTGATAGATCATCGCGATGTCATGCCCACGCAGCGCGTTGCGGTGCTTCGGCGTCATCTGCAGCAGATCCTGACCGTCGAAGAGGATGCGTCCGCGGACGTCGGCCTTCGGGTCGAGAAGACCCATGATCGCGAGCGAGGTGATCGACTTGCCGCAGCCCGATTCACCGACCAGCGCCATGGTCTCGCCGGGACGCACCGTGAAGCTGACATGGTCGACCACGTCGACGTCGCCGTGACGCGGGAACGAGATGCAGAGGTCCTGCACGTCGAGCAGCGGGGTGTCGTCGCCCGAGTAGACGAGACGATCGGTGCGCGCGAGCTCGCGCTGCCGCAGATCGGCGAGGCGATCGGCGAGAGGCACGGCGGGGGCGACCGGCACGAGCACGTCCGGCACTCCACTCGGGACCGAGAGGTTGACCGAGGTGTCGACCGTGACGATCACATTCGTGTCGTCGGGGCCGGCGGCCGCCTCTTCGAGCTCGTGCGTCGACTCCTCGGTGTTCGCGGCATCCGCGCTGATCTTGCGCGCGCGCGGCGACACCATCGCGTCGGTCATCCCCTCGGAGAGGATGTTGAGGCACAGCACCGTGATCATGATGAGGATGCCGGGGAAGAACGTCGCCCACCACGCCCCGCTCATCAGCAGGTTGCGCCCCGCGGCGATCACGTTGCCCCACGACGGCTCGGGGTCGGGCACACCGGCCTGCAGGAACGACAGCGACGCTTCGAAGACGATCGCATCGGCGACGAGCACGGTCGCGAACACGAGCACCGGGGCCATCGCGTTGCGGGCGACGTGCTTCGCGATGATCCGCGGGGTGCCGGCGCCCAGGACGCGCACGGCCGAGACGTAGTCCTCGCCGTACTGGTCGAGGATGTTCGCGCGGATGATGCGGGTGAGCTGCGGCACGTAGAGGAAGGCGATCGTCAGCACGAGCACCGGCAGCGACTTGCCGAACACCGCCACGAACACTGCGGCGAGCGCGATGCCGGGGAAGGACATCACGACGTCCATCACCCGCATGAGCGTCTCGGAGATCCATCGGGGAGCAGTCGCTGCGATGGTGCCGAACACGCAGGCCGCGGCGAGGGCGACCAGTGTCGCGCCGAGTCCGATCACCAGCGAGTATCTGGCGCCGTAGACCAGTCGGGAGAAGATGTCGCGGCCCTGGCGGTCGGTGCCGAACCAGTGCTCGGCGCTCGGCGGCTGCACCGGCGAACCGGATGCCAGCGGATCGAACGGGGCGACCAGGGGCGCCGCGATCGCGGCGATGGCGATGATCGCCAGCACGACGATGCAGATGAGGGATCCGAGAGACAGGCCGCCGAAGCGGAGCCCTGGGAGCGAGAGTCGTTCAGTCAGTTTGCGTCGCATGTCACACCGCCCGGATTCGGGGATTGATGAGCACGTACAGGAGGTCGACGATGATGTTGATCACCACGAAGGCCAGTGACACTGCGAGAGTCACGCCCTGCACGAGATTGGGTTCGTTGTTGGTCACGCCGTTGAGGATCAGCGTGCCCATGCCGGGGATGGCGAAGATGATCTCGATCACGACCGCCCCTCCGATGAGATAGCCGATGCGCAGACCGAGCACGGTCACGGGCGTGATCAGCGCATTGCGCAGCACGTTGCGGCCGACCACGATGGTTCGCGGGATGCCGGCGCCGAGGGCGGTGCGCACGTAGTCACGGTCGAGCTCCTCGACCATCGAGGTGCGCACGACACGGGACAGCTGGCCGATCACGGGAACGGCGAGCGCGATGGCCGGCAGCGCCATGCGGGCGAGCCACCCCGACGGGTCCTCCCAGAAGTCCGGGAGCGGGCCGGATGCGGGGAGCACGTTCAACCCGAGGGTGAACAGCTGGATGAGCAGGATCGCGAGCCAGAACGAGGGCGTCGACAGCGACGCGACCCCGATGATCCGGATGAGCTGGTCGGGCCAGCGGTCGCGATAGACGGCGGCGAGGACGCCGATCACGAAGGCGACGATGACGGCGATGAGGAGACCGAGGAAGGTCAGCGCGAGGGTGACCGGGAACGCGCGGACGACCTCGTCGATCACGGGGAGACTCCGCGCCGAGTAGGTGCCGAGGTTGCCCTGCAGCAGCCCGAGCAGGAAGGTGAAGTAGCGCACGAGCAGCGGCTGATCGAGACCGTACTGCTCCCGATACGCCGCGAGCGCCTCGGGGGATGCGGTCTCACCGAGCGCGGTGCGGGCGGGGTCGACGGGCGAGAACGACATCACGAAGAACACGAGGAACGTGATGCCGAGGATCATGAACGGCAGCTGCAGCAGCCGTCGTCCGATGAGGCGGAGCGTGTGGGACACGTGCCGCTCCTTCCAGGTTCGGGGAGGTGTGGCGGGGATGCGCTCGGGCGCGCATCCCCGCCATGGAGACCGGGACTACTTCGCGGCCACGCCGACGTCGAGGAACGACAGTCCGGTGGTGGGCACGGGGGCGAATCCGACGAGCTCCTGGCTGCTCCACGCGGTGGGGAGCTTGCGGTGGAACAGCGGGTAGAGCACGGCCTGATCGGAGAGCAGGTCGTACGCCTCATCCCACGTGGCCTGCTGCTCGTCGCCCTGCTGCTGCACGGCGTCGTCGAGGAGAGTGCGCAGCTCGGCGTACTCGGGCGAGTCGGCCCAGTTCGTGCGGGTCTGGGTCCAGACGTTCTCGCCGTACCACCAGTTCATCAGCAGGTCGGGGTCGACGCCGAAGACCGACGGGTCTCCCGGGGCGATCGCGACCGTGTAGTCACCGGAGTCGACCTTCTCGTACATCGATGCGGACTGCCCGATGTCGAGCGTCGTGTCGATGCCGATGGCGTCCAGCGACTCCTTGATCAGCGGCGCGACCTCTTTCACCCAGCCGGTGTCGGTGGTGAGCAGTGTGATCGACAGGTCGTCGACGCCCGCCTCGGCGAGCAGTTCCTCCGCCTTCTCGGGGTCATACGTGTACACCGTCGAGGCCTCGTGGTAGTTCGGGTACGTCTCGGGCAGGAACGAGGTCGCGGGCGTCGCGTTGCCCAGCATCCCGGTCTCGATGATCTTGTCCATGTCGAGCGCGTAGTGCATGGCCTGGCGCACGCGCACGTCGTCGAACGGCGCCGCCTTCGTGTTGAACATCATGAAGAGCAGCCCGAACGACTGAACGCTCTCGACGTCGGCCGAGGATGCCAGGGAGTCGACGTCGATGTAGGGCACGTCCTCCATCGCCTGGATGGTGCCGGTCGACATGGCCGTGACTCGGGCGGAGGCATCGGACAGCAGATTCCAGTTCATGCCGGCGGCGAGTGCCGGGTGAGGACCGTTGTAGTCGTCGTATCGCTCGAAGACGAGCTTGTCCTCCGGCACGGCGGAGACGAGCGAGTACGGGCCGGAGCCGACGGGGTTCGCCCCGAAGCCCTCGGGATCTGCCTCGACGACGGCCTTCGGAACGATCTTGACGACGCCGAGACGCTCGTTGATCAGTGAGAACGGGTAGTCGGTGGTGATCTGCACGGTGTCCTCGTCGACCGCGGTCACGGTGTCGACGAAGTCGATGAAGGTGCGGAACAGCGAGTTGTTGTCGGGGTTCATCACGCGCTCGTAGCTGAACACGACGTCGTCCGCGGTGACCGGGTCGCCGTTCTGGAACGTCGCGCCCTCGCGCAGATCGATCTCGTAGGTGGTGTCGTCGACCTGGGTCGGCAGGTCGGCGGCCAGCGCGGGCGCCGCCTTCTGCGTGACGGGGTCGAGGTCGACCAGACCTTCGAAGACATGCCAGTTCGCCGAGACGGTGACGGCACCGGAGGCGACCATCGGGTCGAAGCTGCCGTTCAGCGTGTACGAGATGCCCGCTTCGATGATCGCATCCGAGTCGATGTCGCCCGCGGGGGCGCTCTCATCGGCTGCGGGGGTCGCACCGGCTGCGCAGCCGGCGAGGACGACGGCCGCGGCGACGGTGCCGGCGGCCAGTGTCGTGAATCGACCCGCACGGCGGCGGGTGACGTGTCGGTTCATGTGTGCTCCAGGGTGGGTGGGGGACATCTTGAGGACATCTGATGTCTGATGTACTCTAAACACACGTTCGATCGAATCACAAGAGTGAGATGATCGGAGCGCGTGAGTCGGGACGAGAGGGAGACCAGATGAAGTCCACCACGAGTAGGGCATCGCGGATGCGGCGCTCGACGACGGCGGATCAGATCAAGCAGCTCATCATCGCCCGCGGGCTGACCCCCGGCGATCCCCTCCCGACGGAGACCGAGCTCTGCGAAGAACTGGATGTCTCCCGCTCATCGGTCAGGGAGGCGATCCGCACCCTGTCGACCCTCGACATCGTCGATGTGCGGCACGGCCACGGCACCTACGTCGGCCCGATGTCACTGGATCCGATGGTCGAGGCACTGGTCTTCCGAGGGGTCCTCTCCCCCGAAGGATCCCTGCAGTCCCTGCGCGAGGTCGTCGAGGTGCGCCTGGCGCTCGACCTCTCGATGGCCGAGCGTGTCGTCGCGGCCGCCCAGGTCGATGCCGGCGGAGACCTCGACGAACTGGTCGCCGAGATGGTCGACAAGGCGAGCAGGGGCGAGCACTTCCTCGAGGCCGACCGCCTGTTCCACACCAAGCTCTTCGACGCGATCGGCAACCGACTCGTCGGTCAGCTCGTCGGCGCCTTCTGGGATGTGCACACGGCTGTGCTGCCGCAGCTCGACATCGATCAGCCCGACGACATCCACCAGACCGCGGTCGCGCACGGCGACATGCTCGCCGCCGTCCGAGCCGGTGACGTCGACGCGTACCGCGAGGCCGTGATCGAGCACTACCGTCCGCTGCAGCGCGTGCTCGCACAGGCGGCCACTGCCCGCGCCTGAACCGCCGAACGTGACAGCGCGAACGCGACTCACGCGAAGTCGAGCTCGCCCCGCACGATCGAATCGCCCGAGTGCGCAGGATCGCCGTCGACCGGCTCGAACGAGATGTCGACCAGGCGGTACTCGTCGAGGTCGACGCCGTCGGGCACACGGAACGTGCCCGAGGAGTCCTCGAGCACCCCGAGGCTGATGAGCGCCTGCCCGTCTTCGCGGATCAGCCACACCTCGCGATAGTCGCCGTCGACGAGCTCGTCACCGTCGAGCGTCACCGTCAGCGTGCGCCGACCGTCGCCGTCATCGTCGATCCGGGCCTGACCCTCCGCATCAGGGTGGTCGGGGAACGCCGCGAGCTCCGCCGAGGCGATCACCGCAGACGTGGGCGTCAGTGTGCGGGCGATCCAGACCCCGGCGCCGATCGCGACCACGAGGGCCATCGACGCGGCGAGGATCCACACGGTGGCCCCGGAGCGTCGCCGCGGACGCACGCGAACGCGGTGTTGCGGAACGACCGCTTCGGATTCGGGCTCGGACGCCGGATCGGCAGCGACCGCCGCGGTCAACCCGAGCTCGCCGTGGATCCTCGACCAGACGTCGGCGGGCGGGGACTCCAGATCGCCCTCGACGACGCTGGAGCGCGCGACGAGCGCCACCCGAGACATCGCGGCGACCTCGGCGGCGCAGGACTCGCACTCGACGAGGTGTTCCATGTCCGCGTCCGACCCGGCCGGTTCGCCCATCGCGATCAGGGCGATCTTCTCGTCATCCAGATGTGACATGGTTCACCTCCAATCGGTCGCGCATTCGGGCAAGGCTTCGGCGGATATGGCTCTTCACGGTGCCGAGCGGCATCCCCATTCTGCGTGAGATCTCTTCGTGGGTCAGGTCATCGTAGAAGGCCAGCCGCATGACGGCCTGTGCATCCGGCGCGAGCTGCTGGAGCTCGCTCGAGAGCAGGAGCGTCTCGGACAGATCGATGGATTCCGAGACGAGCGCGTCGGGCGGGGTGAGCCGCTCCATCTCGGCCTGCAGCTGGTGCATCTTGGCGCGGGTCTCGAACGTGTCGGCGATACGGCGCCGGGCGATCGTGATCAGCCAGGTCGACAGCCGAGCCTTCGACGAGTCGTATCCCGCCCGAGAGTTCCATGCCGACACGAAGGTGCGCTGAGTGACGTCCTCGGCATCTCCCCGATCGCCGAGCGAGCGCAGCGCCAGGGTGAAGACGACCGGCGACCACCGCCGGTAGAGCTCCGCGAGCGCCTGCTCGTCGCCCGCGACGAAGCGCCGGTCGAGCGCCGCCTCGGCTTCGGTGGTCTCATCCACCCGGAGTCTCCTCTCCATGGTGATCACCCCGCCTCATCGCGGGACCGCCACCGCGACCACGTTATCGCGGTAGTGCCCGGTCTGACTGTCGAAGGGTCCGCCACATGTGACCAGCACCAGGGCCGAGGGCCCGCCCCGCTGGAAGAGCTCGTCGGCCGGCAGAGCCGCCTTCTCGTAGGAGGTCAGCGACTGCACCACGAACTCGCGGCTGCTGCCGTCGGCTGCGGTGAGGCGGACGGTCTCGCCGGCGGGCACGTCCCGCAGGCGAGCGAGCGGTCCGATCGGATAGTCGATCGCGTCGACGTGCGCGGCGATCAGGATTCGGCCGCTCGTGCTCGTGGCATCCGCTCCGTATCGGTACCAGCCGGCGACGGCCGGGTCGACGGGCAGCTCCATCTGTCCGGTGTCGGCCACCCCGACGTCTGTCACCGGCATGTCGATCGCGAGCGACGGGATGGCCAGACCGACAGGAGCGACGGATGCCGTGGGGGTCGGGAGAGCACCCGGCTGCACGGCGACGTCTCTCGTGGGAGTGGGAGGGACGGGCGATGGAGTCGTGGGGGGCGACTCCGTGGAAGGAGGGAGATCCCCGCCCGCCCCTCCCGGTGTGCACGCCACGAGGCACGCCGCGGTGACCATCGCGCCGAGCGTCAGGATGACGCGGCGCAGTCCGGTCTCACGCGACGTGCCCCGCCGCATCAGCGCACCGTCTGGCGGCGACGGACGATCAGGCCGGCGCCCACGGCGGCCGAGACGGCCACGGCCACCAGACCGACCGAGAGGAGCGCGTTCGCCGAGGCGTCCTGCTGGGCGAGGTAGCCCGCGGTGCCCGAGGGCACTCCGTCGGGGTTCGAGTGGAGGCCCGAGATCGTCTGAGCGGCGATCGCGAGGTTGCCGTCTTCGGCACTGCCCCACGCATAGACGATCGTGTTGACGCCCTCTTCGATCGCGACGTCTGCCGGACCGATGACCGGATCGGTCGTGCCCGTCAGGGCGACGGCAGCCGACACAGTGCCGGCGGGGAGGTCGAGCTTCGCCTCGTTCGGATTCGTGAGGTTCTCGATCACGGGCGATCCGCCCGCGAGGATGTCGACCGCGGGCGCTGCGGCGGTGTGACGTACCGTCAGCCGCCCCTGACCGGGAGCGGTCTGCGAGATGTCGTTGGTGAAGAGGGTGAGGCCTGGCTCCCCCGCCTCTGTCAGGTGGGCCACCGCAGTGTAGTTCCCGCCGGCATCGAGAGCGATGGTCGCCGGCCCGAGGATCGGAGCGCTCGCGTCCGCCGCGTCCGGCGCGGTGAGAGCGACCTCATACGAACCGGCGGGCAGCTCGAGCGGGCCCGCGAGGTCGCCCGGTGCGAAGTCATCGAGGGTCAGCTCGCCGTTCACGTAGACGTCGACGGGTGTGTCGGGAATCGCATGCAGCACCGAGAGCTGTGCGGCCTGGGTGGTGGCGGCGCCGGCCGGCATGGCCAGACCGAGAGCGGTGATCATTCCGACGGCGAGGCCGGCGGCGACTGTCTTGCGCATCTGTTCCTCCTGTTCGGGGACCGCCCTGCGCGGCCCTTCATAGGAGTTGTTCCCAGGGAACCCCGGATTTGGATGCACCCGGATGCGATTCTCTCGTCAGTCTGCGCGTGCCGCGCGCTTGGCCTGCTGGAAGACGCGGATCGCCTCGTATCTCTCGGCGGACCGCGCCTGCCTCTTCTCGCGCTGCTCGTCGCGATTCTTCGGAGGCGCGGTCGTCACGAGGCCGTCGAGCAGCTGCCGCACCGAGCGTTCGATCTCGGCGACGGCGTGGTCGAAGACGTCCTGGTTCGCCCGCGACGGCGCGTTCGTTCCCGAGATCTTGCGCACGAACTGCACGGCGGCCTCATGGCATTCATCGTCGGTCGCCGGAGGCTCGAGGTTGTTCAGCGGAATGATGTTGCGGCACATGCCTGCCAGGGTAGATCGCTGAGCGTGGGAGTCAAGAGGGGGCGATCCCAGAGCTCGCGGGCGGATGCGGCATGCTCCCCGCGCACAGCAACGGGCGGAGGGAGCGTGACGCCGCTCCATCCGCCCGCGCCGGGGGTCTCATTCCTTGAACGCGTCCTTGACGTTCTCGCCGGCCTTCTTCGCGTCGGCCTTCACCTGGTCGGCCTTGCCTTCCGCGGCGAGCTTGTCATTGTCGGTCGCGTTGCCGATCGCTTCCTTCGCCTTGCCGGCGATGTCCTGAGCGGCGTTCTTGATCTTGTCATCGAGTCCCATGAGGAGCTCCTTTCGTGAGGGTGATCGTGACGACGGAAGGATTCCCGCCGTCTTATCGCCGTTGCTCTATGCGACCGACGATAAGTCTGTGGGGGCGAGGTCTGACGCTCACGACAGCCGACGCTGGTCGTGAGCGAGACGCGCGCGCAGTCCGGTGTGGATCGAGACGTAGGTCGCGCTGTCGCGCCCGGTCAGGGTGGCGAGGTTCGTGAGCAGCTTGTCGATGTGGTCGACCAGCTCACGCGGGTCGGTGTTCTGCCGGGGTGTGACGGCGACATGCAGCACCGGCTCGCGACGGATGTCGTTCGCCGTGACCTGGGTCGAGAGGATCTCCGCACGACCGGCGAGGGAGTTCTTCACGGCATCCGACACGAACGATTCGGTGACCGTGACGCGTCCGAGCGGGTTCTGCGCGCCGCTCGAGCGGAACGCGGTCTTCGACCGACGGCCCGCGATGCTGAAGAGCGCGACGATCAGCAGCACGATCACGATCAGGATCGCCACGACCGCGCCGATGCCGATCCACGACAGGCTTCCGCCCGCGATGGCGGTGGCGGCGATCGCCTCGTCGAGCCAGGTGCGGGCGTCCTTGCCGGCCGACGTCCAGATGTCGCTCGCCGTCGGCCAGCTCATGATGGCGATGCCGAGTGCACCGAGACCCAGGAAGAGCAGGCCGATGATGAGCAGCAGGGTGCGGTTCAGCGCACGGTTGGTGTTGTTCACAGCTCGTCTTCCTTCTCACTGGGGCGCTCGATGCGCACGCGGGTGCGGACGCCGCGGGTCAGGCGGTAGGACTGCAGCTCGGCCTCGGCGGCCGACTGCACCACGCCCTTGTCGAGCGGGATGCCGAGGCCGGGGCGCACGGTGACGTCGACGCTCCGATGGCCGACTCCGACGGTGATGTCCTCGCGGGCCAGCCCTGTCTCGTCCGACAGATGCTGAGCGAGGGCACTGGCGATCACGCCGTTGTCGACGACGACCGCACGGTCGCCGGCTTCGAGAGTGTGCTTGGACAGCCGCCCCGGAGTGACGGCCAGCACCACCAGCACCAGTCCGATCACGGCGAGCACGACGCTGCCGGCGATCACGAGTCCGGCCGGCTGCGCGGTGGGCAGCCCGACCAGCCACCCGCCCGCCGCGGCAGGTCCGAGCAGGAGCGCGGGCTGAGCGGCGAGGCTCAGCCCGATCTCGAGCCCGATGTACGCCAGGGCGAGGATCAGGAGGACCACCGCGACGAACATCGCGACGGTGCGCGGCGAGTGCGTCTCACGTCGGACGACGCGACGAAGAACAGGGGTGCTCATCGCACTCGTCTCCTCTCAGGAAGGGTGGCACCGGTGACGGTGAGGCTGATGCGGGTGACGTCTCGGCCGAGAAGGTTGCCGAGGCGCTCCTGCAGCTGCTCCTGCAGCTGTCGCGCTCGATCGAGCACGGGAACGCTCTGGGAGATCGCGACGGTGTCGTCGAGATCGGGCACGGGGAGCGGAGTCGCGATGCGCACCGCGATCCCGCCAGGGTGCTCGGCGACGTCGACCTTCACGTCACCGCGCGGCACACCGATCAGGGTTGCGGACGCCTGTTCGGTGACCGTGCGATAGACGCGTTCCTTCACGTCGATGCGCCCAGGGACGGTGGCCTCGGCGGTGGCGGCCCGTGCGGGGCCGCCACCGGCGGCGATGTGCTGGTCGACGCGCATCAGGAGGTGCGCCGCCCTGTGAAGACGTCCGCGAGACCGCGGACGTCGAGCTTGCCGGAGGCGATCCGACCGATCACCGCACCGATGCCGACGAACAGAGCCATGAGCAGGAAGCCCCAGAACCCGAACATCAGCGCCGCGAAGGCGAGGAGGGCGCCGATCAGGGCGCCGGAGACGGTGGGGGTCATGAGACGCGCGACTCCTCGTTGTCGTCCGTGTCGTCGCCGGGCACGTGCACGTCGTTGACTTCGACGTTGACCTCGACGACCTCGAGACCGACGAGTCGGCTGATCGCACCCGCCACGGCGGCGCGGACGTTGTTCGCGACCTCCTGGATGGGGGCGGGGTACTCGACCACGATCGTCAGGTCTGCGGCCGCCTGAGTCTCGCCGACCTCGACCTTGACGCCCTGGGCGAGGTCGGTGGCGTTGATCACATCGCGGATGGCACCGAAAGCGCGTGCTCCGCCACCGCCGAGCGCGTAGACGCCGGCGACCTCACGGGCGGCGATGCCCGCGACCTTGGCGACCACACCATCGGCGATGACCGTCTTGCCCGCAGCATCCGAGTCGGCGGGGATCCGCGACGCCGAGAACGACGACGAGCGGTCGACGCGCGAGCCGGAGGCTGCCGACTTCGGAGCGGCGGAAGTCTGAGCGAGCTCCCTCTCGGCGGGGCTGGTGGGGGTGTTCTGATCCTGAGTTGCCATGACCATTCCTTCGTCTCACGGTGTGCCGGTCGGGCCACGGTGGCCTCGCCGGGAGCGTGTGTGGGTCGCTCACAGATAGGACGAGCGCCGAACGGGATTCGTCACAGATTCGTCGCGCGAATTCGCCGGAAGTGCGCCGGTCGGCAGGAAATCGGCGGTTTCTGGCCGTGCCGGCACTGGCCGTCGTCTCCCCTCCCGGGTGAGGATGATCGGATGAACAGCGACTCGCCCGCCACCGCCCTGCTCGTGATCGACGTCCAGGAATCCTTCCGCCAGCGTGCCGACGAGTGGGCCGCCACCGCCAACCCGGATGCCGTCGGCAACGTCTCGCGACTGGTCGATCATGCCCGTCGCATCGGCGATGCCGTGGTCTGGGTCACGCACTCCGAGCCCGGCAGCGGCGGGGTGTTCGATCCGGCCAGCGGCTTCGTCCGGGTGATCTCAGACCTCGACCCCCGTGACGACGAGATCGCCGTGACGAAGACCACCGTCAACGCGTTCACCTCCACCGATCTCGAACAGCGGCTGCGTGACCTCGGGGTCGAGCGCGTGGTCGTCTGCGGCATCCGCACCGAGCAGTGCTGCGAGACCACGGCGCGCATGGCCGCCGACCTGGGATTCGAGGTCGAGTTCGTCACCGACGCCACGACGACCTCGGCGATCGCGGCGAGCGGCGACCTCGCGGCGGTCACCGGCGAGGACATCATGCGGCGCACCGAGAGCGTGCTGGCGGCCCGCGGGTTCGCGACGATCATCCGCACGGCCGACCGCGTGGGCATCACCGCCTAGGTTGGAGGGCATGTCACCCTCGCCCCTCGCGCTCCCCGACCTCGCCGGCCGCACGATCCTCGTCACGGGGGCGAATGCGGGCATCGGGTACTGGTGCGCCGAGATCCTCGCCGCGCACGGCGCCAGAGTGCTCCTCGGATGCCGGTCGGCCGAGCGCGCCGAGGTCGCGGTGTCGTCGATCCGTGCGCACGCGTCCGGCGCCGACCTCGATGTCGTGCCGATCGATCTCGGGTCGCTCGCCAGCGTCGCTGCCGCCACGGCCGCGCTCGACGAGCGGATCGACGCCGTGATCTGCAACGCAGGGGTCAAGGCGGCGGATCGCGACGCCCGCACCGCCGACGGGCTGGATCTGATGGTCGGCACGAACGTCGTGGGGCATTTCGCGCTGCTCGCGCAGCTCGAGCGCCTGCTCGCCGAGGACGCGCGCGTCGTGGCCGTCGGATCGCTGGCCCACCGCTTCGCCGAGATCGAGCCCGCCACTCTCTCCGGGCCGTGGAGCGGCCCGTCGCTGCGGCAGTACGGCCGCTCGAAGGCGGCACTGATGGCCTTCGCCTTCGAGCTCGCGCGCCGGTGGCGCGGCACGGCCCGCTCGGCCCTGTGCGCGCACCCCGGCTATGCCGTCGATCCGCTCACACCCCATCGTCCGGGGCTCGCCGACGTCTCGTCCGTCGCACGAGCGCTCGCCGCGCTGAGCCGCCCTGTCGTGCAGGGCAAGGACGCCGGCGCAGCGCCGATCGTGCATGCGGCGGTCGCGGCCGATGCCACCGGGGGCGACTACTGGGGACCGGGTGGGCTCCTCGAGTTCCGCGGCGCACCGGCGCGCGTCGCGGCGAGCGCGCAGGTGCGCTCGGTCGACGTCGGGACCGAACTGTGGTCCGTGCTCGAGCATCTGTCCGGCACGCGGTTCGCGACCTGACCAGCCCCGGGTGCGTCACCCCCGGAAGCGCCGGCGCCTCCCCGAGAAGCGCCGGCGCCACCGCCCCGCCC
>JAZBLP010000015.1:0-54050 GCA_037033305.1 Actinomycetota bacterium
TCGCGTCGAAGTAGTCGGCGTAGGTGCCGGTGAGGTCGGTGCGCATCGGCATCTGACCGGTGGCCTCGAGCAGCTGTCCGTCGCTGTCGACGCTCGTCGAGAACTTCAGGAACTCCCACGCGGTGCCCTGGTTCTCGCACGCGGTGAACATCGAGACGCTCTTCGAGTCTGCGAAGGTGGTCGGGTTCTCGCGGCCATCGCTGGTCGGCACCGGCATGAACCCGACGTCGACGGTGTCGGCGTACGACGGGATCGCCCACGGGCCGGCGAGCTGCATGGCCGTGGTGCCGGCCGACATCGCATCGTCGGTCGATGCCTCGTTCGGAGACAGCTTCTCGTCGTAGAAGGTCTTCCAGAACTCGGCGACCTCGCGTCCGGCATCCGAGTCGACCGTCGCCTTGCCGTCTTCGACGAGCATGGTGCCGTCGGTCTCGGCGAGGTAGAGCGGGTAGAAGTCGAACCACGGCTGGTAGAACTCGCTGGTCGGCGCCGGCCAGATGGCGCTCTGGACGCCCGAGGCGACGATCGCCCGCGAACCGTCGAGGAACGCGTCGTAGGTGTCCATCTGCGGGTCTTCGGGATCGATGCCCGCGGCCTGGAACAGCGCCTTGTTGTACATGACCATGACCGGGTTCGACTTCCATGGCAGCTGGTAGAAGCTGCCGTCGGTCGCGTACGAGTCGACCTCGCCCCCGCGCTCCGTGATGTAGTCGCTCCCGCCCTCCATGGTGCTGAGGTCGACGAGTCCGCCCTGCTTGACCCAGCCCGAGACGGCTGCCGGGGCCACGTTGTAGACGAGGCAGGGCGCGGTGCCGGCGGTGATCGCAGCGGTGATCGCCTCCTCCGACGACGAGCCCGCGGGGATCTCCTGGGCGTTGACCTTCTCATCGGGGTGCTCGGCGTTCCAGGCGTCGACGACGGCGGTGCCCCAGGCGACCTCCTGTTCGTTGTTCGACAGCCAGATGTCGATAGGGCCGGTGCCGTCGGCCGAGGCGTCGCCGCCCCCGCCTCCTGACGAGCATCCGGTGGCGACCAGAGCGACCGCTCCCAAGAGCGCTGCTGCGCGGATCTGCTTCTTCATGTTGTCCTCCTTGACGCGATGGTTCGGGTGTTCGTCTAGCGGGTGGTGCTCTCCCGGAAGTGCACGACGTTGCAGTCGACGACTTCGGTGCGCGGTTCGGCGCCGAGGATGTCGGCCTGCAGCAGACGGGCTGCCGCACGCCCTCGCGCGGCAGGACCCGACGAGACGCTCGTGAGTGCAGGGGAGAGGTGGGCGGAGAGGTGGTCGTCGTCGAAGCCGGCGATCGCGAGATCGCGGGGGATGCTGAGTCCGCTCGAGCGTGCATACGACAGGCCGGCGATCGCCATCGTGTCGTTCGAGTAGAGGATCGCGGTGGGGCGCTCGGGCAGCGCGAGCAGTTCGGCGGTGCGCTCGCGACCGCTCGATGCGGTGAAGTCACCCTCGCGCAGCAGCGCGTCGCCACCCACGGCGTCGGTATAGGCATCCGCTCGCACCCGGGAGTGCACGTAGTCGAGCGGACCCGAGACGTGCGCGATGCGCTCGTGCCCGTCGGCGCGCAGGTGGGCGATGATCTCGCGTACGGGTGCGGCGTCGTCGGTGCGCACACAGGAGAACCTGGTGGGCTGCTCGTAGGCGCCGACCAGCACGGCCGGAAGGTCGAGTTCTTCGAGCAGGGGCACGCGCCAGTCGTCGTTCCGAAGATCGAGAAGAAGCGCCCCGTCGGCGCGGCCGCGGCTGAGCGAGCGATACGCCCGCTCTTCGGCTGCGCGATCGGGAACCACCTGCAGGATCAGGGCCGTCTCGGTCTCGGCGAGCACCGATTCGACGCCCGCGATGAATGCGGGGAAGAACGAGTCGTTGGCGATGACCTCGGGGTCGCGGGCCAGCACCACGGCGAGGGCGTTGGCCCTCTGGGTGGCCAGCGCGCGGGCGCTCTGGCTCGGCACCCAGTTCAGCCTCTCGGCCGCGGCGAGCACCTTCGCCCTGGTGTCGTCGGAGATGGGCCGCTTGCCGCTCATGGCGTGCGAGACGGTGGCTTTGGTGACGCCGGCCTCGCGGGCGACGTCGGCGATCGTCGTACGGCTCATGCCACCTCCTCGTGGAACATCGCTGATCGTGGGCATCCGGTCATGCGGATCTAACCGGTTTGACGAATGCGTGTGCAGCGAGTGTAAACCGGTTTGACGGGATTCGTCAACGGCCCCTCCAGCCTTTCGAATCGCTCACTTTGCAGAAATCGGGCCACGCCGGGTGCAAAGTGCGCGATTCGAAACGGGGGCGGAGTCTCCGTCAGACGAAGGTGACGGTCTGCTGCAACCGGGTGCGCACGTCGAACAGCTCATTGCCGCCGATCGCGCGTGCCCCGGGAACTCCCTGACGCAGCACCATGGCCAGCGCACTTCTCCGCACGACCACGACGGGCACTCCCCGGCTGCTGCCGAGCGGGGTCACGGCCTGTGCGAGGTCGTCGTCGGGCAGCACCATGATCAGGCCGCCGAATTTCACCTTCGCAGCCTTCGCGACGGTGCGCATGCGGGCGAGCGCTGCGGTGACGGGGGCACGCGGGCCGAGGCTCGGGCCGGTGATCTCGCCGCGGCGGAATCCCACGACGCCGCCGAAGTCCTCCGACATCACGCCGTAGAGACCCGACGGGCTGAGCACGACGTGGTCGAGCTTGTCATCGGGGTCGCCACCCGTCGCGACGTCGTGCCACACCGTGAATCCCATTCCGAGGGCGCTCACCGTGCGGGCCGTCGCCTCTTCGGCGAGAGCGTCGGCGAGCAGGCGGCGCAGATCACGCGGCGCCGAGCGCACGAGTGCAGGGTCATAGGGGTCGGGCACCTCGACGCCACGGCCGGCCCACTCGCGGATCAGCGACAGGTACCGCTCTCGGCGCCATCCGCCGGGGTGGCCGTACGACCTCGCCCGTGGGCGGGTGTCTGTGCGCGTCGTCGTCTGCGGGCGCCAGCCGTTCCACTCCGGTTCGGCCGGGATGCCGGGGTGAGCGCCGGAACGCCGGTCGTAGGCCGCTCGGCCTTCGGGCGTGCCGATCAGCTCCCACGCACGCTGCACCTGGATGAACACGGCAGCGTCCCCACCGGTGTCGGGGTGGGTCTGGCGCAGTCGCAGACGATACGCGCGCCGCAGTTCGCCGTCGTCGACCGTGGGGTCCACGCCGAGGATCTCGTAGGCGGACGCCGAGAGCGGGCTGTCGAACATCGCTCTCCTTCCGAGATCGCGGCATCCAGAATATCCGGGCGCTGTTGTGGATCAGCCGGGGACGTCGACGATGCGCTCCACGCCGGTCACGGGCACCACCGACCCGGCGGATGCCGCGGCGATGTCGTCGGCGAGCCGGCCGAGCTCGTCGGCAGGAACCCAGGCCTCCAGTGTGGCCAGCGCCCCGTACCGAGGTTCGCCGAGCGTCGCGCCGTGATGCAGCACCCACTCGCGCAACAGGTTGTCGAACCGCCCGGCATCCGCGTGTGCGACGTCGAACGTCACCTGCGTGAGCGACTGGCGGTGCACGAGGGCCGCGAGATCGAGCGTCTCCGACACGGCGGTCGAGTACGCGCGTACGAGCCCCCCGGCGCCGAGCTTCACCCCGCCGAAGTATCGCGTCACCACGGCGACGACATCCGTCACATCGCGCCTGCGCAGCACCTCGAGCATCGGCACGCCCGCAGTGCCCGACGGCTCTCCGTCATCCGATGATCGTGCCTGATCGCCGAACAGACCGGTGACCATCGCGGTGCAGTTGTGCCGGGCATCCCACCACCGTTTGCGCACGCGCGCGATGACGGCATCCGCCTCGTCGACCGAGGCGACCGGCTCGACGGTCGCGATGAATCGCGACTTCTTGATGACGAGCTCGTGCTCCACGGGCGCCGCGATCGTGGCCGGGTAGCTGCGGGGCGATGTCATCGGCCCCAGACTACCCAGCGCACGTGCCGGCTCAACGATCGACGAACGACATCTGCTGCGGGTTGTACCGGTCTCCCTGCACTCCGACCCGCTCGGCGAGCTGGTCGAGGTCGGCGACCTCGTCCGCCGACAGTGCGACCCCGGTCGAT
Organism: Actinomycetota bacterium; assembly: GCA_037033305.1. Taxonomy (GTDB): domain Bacteria; phylum Actinomycetota; class Actinomycetes; order Actinomycetales; family Microbacteriaceae; genus Microbacterium. The sequence continues at coordinate 4,096 of JAZBLP010000015.1, forward strand.
CCGGCATTCTCGGCGATGCGTGAGGTGCGGCGGGTGCCGGGGATCGGCACGATCCACGGTTCGCGGGCGAGCAGCCAGGCGAGGGCGATCTGACCGGGCGAGGCGTCCTTCGCCGCAGCGAGCGACGCGACGTGAGCGACCAGGGCCTCGTTCGCGGCCCGGTTCTCCTCGCTGAAGCGAGGAATCGTGCCGCGGATGTCACCTTCCGCGAAAGCGGTGCTGCGGTCGACGGTGCCGGTGAGGAATCCCTTGCCGAGCGGGCTGAAGGGGACGAAGCCGATGCCGAGCTCACCGAGCACGGGCAGCACCTCTGCTTCTGGATCACGGGTCCACAGCGAGTACTCGCTCTGCAGGGCGGTGACCGGCTGCACGGCGTGAGCGCGTCGGATGGTGGATGCCGAGGCCTCGGAGAGCCCGAAGTGGCGCACCTTGCCTTCGGCGATGAGCTCCGACACCGTGCCCGCGACGTCTTCGATCGGCACCGCCGGGTCGACCCGGTGCTGATAGAAGAGGTCGATCGCGTCTGTGCGCAGTCGCCGCAGCGATGCCTCCGCGACGCGGCGGATCTGCTCCGGACGGCTGTCGAGCCCCACGCTCTTGCCGTCTTCGATGCGCCAGCCGAACTTCGTCGCGATGACGACCTGGTCGCGGATCGGCTCGAGCGCCTCGCCGACGAGCTCTTCATTGACGTAGGGCCCGTACACCTCCGCAGTGTCGAAGAACGTGACGCCGAGGTCGAGGGCCGACCGCAGCACGCCGATCATCTCGTCGCGGCTGCCGGGGTTGGGTCCGTAGCTCTGCGACATCCCCATGCAGCCGAGTCCGACCGCCGAGACCTGCAGGCCCTGTCCGAGTGTGCGAGTGTGCATCAGATGTCCTTTCGTCAGGCCCGACGCTACGCGCACGCTCGGTGCTGAGGGAGGGCCTGTCGGAACCTCCCTCAGCACGGCCTCCGGTCTACTCCGCCGTGTCGTCGCGCAGGTATGCGATGTGCGCGGCGTGACGGGTCAGGTGGTTCTGGGACTTCCGCACGAAGAGCCACGCGACGAACAGCAGCACGAACCAGATCGGCGTCACCAGCAGCGCGGTCAGCGTGTCGGGCTGCGTCGTGAGAGCCCAGACGATGAACACGAAGAACGCGAGCACCACATAGACCATGACGATGCCGCCCGGCATCCGGAAGGTCGACGCCGCGACCTTCTCGGGGCGCCGGCGCCGGTAGACGAGGTAGCTGCACAGGAAGATCGTCCACACGAACATGAAGCAGAGCGCCGAGACGGTGGTGACCATCGAGAACGCGGTGATGATGTTGTCGCCCGCATAGATCAGCACGACTCCCGAGAGCAGCAGGATGCAGGACAGGAACAGGGCGTTCTGCGGGACGCGGCGCTTCGACAGGCGACCGAAGAGGCGCGGCGCATCGCCGTCCTGGGCGAGACCGAACACCATGCGCGAGGTCGAGTAGATGCCGGAGTTCGCGCTCGACATGGCCGATGTCAGCACGACGAGGTTGACGACGGTCGCGGCGATGCCGAGACCGGCGAGAGCGAACATCGCGATGAAGGGACTCTCGTCGGCGACGTACTCGGTCCACGGGGTCACTGCCATGAGGATCACCAGGGCGCCCACGTAGAAGAGGAGGATGCGGATGGGGATCGCGTTGATCGCCTTGGGCAGGTTCTTCTCGGGATCCTTGGTCTCGGCCGCGGCGGTTCCGACGAGCTCGACGCCGACGAATGCGAAGACGGCGATCTGGAATCCGGCCACGAAGCCCATGAACCCGTGCGGGAACATCCCGCCGTGGTCCCACAGGTTCGACAGGCTCGCGGTGCCCGCGTCGTGCTGGAATCCGGTGACGATCATCACGATGCCGGTGATGATGAGCGCGACGATCGCGACGATCTTGATGAGCGCGAACCAGAACTCCATCTCGCCGAACGCGGCGACCGTGGGCAGGTTGAGCGCGAGCAGGATCACCACGACGAGCACGCCGGGGATCCAGAGCTGTACGCCGGGGATCAGGACGTTCGTGTAGCCGGCGATGGCGATCACGTCGGCGACCCCGGTGACGACCCAGCAGAACCAGTACGTCCAGCCGGTGAAGAACCCTGCCCACGGGCCGAGCAGGTCGCTGGCGAAGTCGCTGAACGACTTGTACTTGAGGTTCGAGAGCAGCAGCTCGCCCATCGCGCGCATGACGAAGAACAGCATGAAGCCGATGATCATGTAGACGAAGATCACCGAGGGGCCTGCGACCGAGATCGTCTTGCCGCTGCCCATGAACAGGCCGGTGCCGATCGCCCCGCCGATCGCGAGCAGCTGGATGTGGCGATTGCTGAGTGCCCGCCTCAGGTGCTGCTCGTCGCCGTCGGCCGCTCCGTCCACCCCGACGGCGCCCTTCGTATTCTGTGTCGTCATCGATCGAACCTCCGGTTTCCGTACCGCGTGCCGCCGCGGCATCCTTCCGACGGTACTTCGCAAACTGACCTATCTCCGAACCGAATCGATTCGATATCCTGGTACGACCCCCGATCATCCCCCAGTTCTGCGAGCCGCTCCTCTCATGGCCACCTCTCTCACCACGGGCCGCCCGTGGCGTGTCATCCTGTCGTTCTCGATCCCCCTGCTGCTCGGCAACGTCGTGCAGCAGATGTACCAGTTCGCCGACGCCGTCGTCGTCGGTCGACACCTCGGCGTCGAATCCCTTGCCGCCGTCGGCGCCACGGGCAGCCTGCTGTTCCTGCTGATCGGCTTCGCCTGGGGCCTGACCAGCGGTTTCGCGATCCCCATCGCGCAGGCGTTCGGCGCGGGCGACGGCGCGGCCGTGCGCCGCTCGGTCGCAACCGGCGTGATCCTGACGGGCATCACGAGCGTCGTCCTCACGATCGTCGCGCCGCTCATCGCGGAACCCGTGCTCGCCCTCCTGCAGACCCCGGCCGAGCTCATGCCCGAGGCGATCGTCTTCACCCAGATCAGCTTCATCGGCGCCAGCGCGACAATGTTCTTCAACTACCTCTCGGCGATCATCCGAGCCATCGGCGACTCTCGCACGCCGCTCATCTTCCTGACCGTGTCGTGCGCTCTCAACGTCGGCCTCGTGATCCTGATGGTCGGTCCGCTCGAATGGGGAGTCGGAGGCGCAGCCCTCGCGACCGTCGTGGCCCAGGCCGTGTCGGTCGCACTGTGCCTCGAGTTCGTGCGGCGCCGGCTGCCGATGCTGCACCTGCGTCGCGCCGACTGGCACATCACCCGAGCCGACTTCAGGGAGCACCTCCGCCTCGGTCTGCCGATGGGGTTCCAGGCATCGATCATCGCGATCGGCACCCTCGTGGTGCAGGTGGCGCTCAACACCCTCGGTTCCGACGCGGTCGCCGCCTATACGACCGCGTCCCGCGTCGACGGCCTCGCGGTCGCGTTCCTCTCGTCGCTGGGTCTCGCGTCGTCGATGTACACCGCGCAGAACCTGGGTGGCCGTCGCCCCGACCGCATCCGTCGAGGAGTCGTCGAGGGCACCTGGATGGCGATCGGCGCCGGCATCGCACTCGGGGCCGTCATCATCGCGTTCGGCGCGCCGCTGGTGCGGCTGTTCGTCGGCGACGGCCCCGAAGCGGATGAGGTCGTGAGGCTGGCGCACCTCATGCTGATCATCAACGGCTGCGGATACTGGGCCCTCGGTGTGCTGTTCGTGCTCCGCGGTGCGCTGCAGGGTCTCGGCCACACCCTCATCCCCACCGTCACGGGCGTGATCGAGCTGGTGATGCGCGTGGGCGCCGCCGTCGTGCTGGGCGCCCTCATCGGGTTCGAGGGCGTCGCGCTCAGCAACCCTCTGGCCTGGCTCGGCGCGATCGTGCTGCTGGTGCCCGCGTATGTGCGCGCTCACCGGTCGCTCGCCCGGATGCCGGTCGACCCCATCGAGTCCACCGAGACGTCGGCGATGGCGATCATCGGCCCGACCGACGGCTCGATGGTCGTCGACGCGGTCGTCACCCAGCCGGTGCGAGTGATCAAGAGGTCGCGGTTCGCGCGGCTCACACGCCGCTGAGCGACGCGTCACGGTTGAGGAACATCATCCTTGAGATGGATGCCCGGAATGCCGACACTTCGTAATGTTGGTGATGCGGAGATTCCGCGGACCGGGGGGTCGTGATGACATCGTCAAGGGTGGCAAGCGAACTGGCATCGATACTGGTGCCGATCGGAGTGGTGGGGGCAGTGCTCGCGGCGCTGTGCGCGATCGTGGCGGGAATCGCGATCATGCGCGGAGCGGCGGGTCTCGCGGGTGGAGCAGTGGGACTGTGGATCCCGAGCGCGATGCTCAGCTCGACGGCATCGTTCGCGAATCAGTGGACGCCGCTGCTCGTGTCCGGCATCGTGCTCGCCGCAATGCTGGTGATCGGAGCGGTCGCCCGCGGGATCGTGAACGCCGGGGAGCCGGCGCGCGAGTCGGCGCGTGCCGCGCGGATCCAGGCGCTCGTCGACGCCCCGGAACCGGTCGTCGCTCCGAGGGCCACGAAGGCACCGAGCACCGGCAGCCTTCCCGCGCTCGCGGGCTGAGCCGCTCCCGTCGAACGTCTGAGAAGCCGGCAGCCGCTCAGCGGTAGTCGCGGTCGCGATGCTGTCCGGCCTCGTCTCCGGACGACACCCGCTCGGCCTCCCTGGCGCGCAGCTCGACGCGGCGGATCTTGCCCGAGATCGTCTTCGGAAGCTCGGGCACGAACTCGATGATGCGCACCCACAGATGAGATGACAGCCGGTCGTGAGCGTACGCGAAGATCGAGCGAGCGGCCTCGGCGTCGGAGTCGACTGCGTCGGGCCGCAAGCACACATACGCCTTGGGCACCGAGAGCCGCGTGGGATCGGGGCTCGGGATCACCGCCGCCTCGATCACCAGGTCGTGCTCGAGCAGCACCGATTCCAGCTCGAACGGCGAGATCTTGTAGTCCGAGGCCTTGAAGACATCGTCGGCGCGGCCGATGTAGGTGAGATAGCCGTCGGCGTCCCGCTGGGCGATGTCGCCGGTGTGGTGGTAGCCGCCGGCACGCGACTCGGCCGTCTTCTCGGGGTCGTCGTAGTACCCGGCCATGAGCCCGACCGGGGGGAGCGACAGGTCGAGCGCGATCTCCCCTTCGTGATCGGCCAGCTCTCCGGTGGCGGGATCGAGCAGCACGACGGGGTATCCCGGCAGAGGGCGTCCCATGGATCCGACCTTCACGACCTGGCCTGGGGAGTTGCCCACGCACGCGGTCATCTCGGTCTGGCCGAAGCCATCGCGGATCGTGCCGCCCCACGCCTCGCGCACCCGGTCGATGACCTCGGGGTTGAGCGGCTCTCCTGCTCCGACGAGCTCGCGCGGCGGACGGGTCAGCCGTCCGAGGTCGGCCTGGATCAGCATCCTCCATACCGTCGGAGGGGCGCAGAACGTCGACACATCGTGCGTGTCCATCACCTGCATCAGGGTGTTCGCGTCGAACCGGTCGTAGTTGTAGACGAACACCGTCGCCTCGGCGAGGAACGGCGAGTAGAAGCTCGACCACGCGTGCTTCGCCCACCCGGGCGACGAGATGTTCAGGTGCACGTCGTCGGGGCGCACGCCCAGCCACCACAGCGTTGACAGGTGTCCGATCGGATACGACACGTGGGTGTGCTGCACGAGTTTCGGGCGGCTGGTCGTGCCGCTCGTGAAGTAGAGCAGGGCCGTGTCGTCGGCGGGCGTGGCGGCGTCGGGTTCGAAGGTCGCGGGGGCCTGGTGAGAGTCGGCGAAGCGCGTCCACTCGGCGGGGATGCCATCGCCCACCCCGATGCGCAGCACGTCGTCGTCGATATCGGCGATGCGCTCCGCGAGGCCTCCGAGCGTCACGACGGCGCGGGCGCGTCCGTGCTCGACGCGGTAGGCCAGATCGGATGCCGAGAGCAGGGTCGAGGTCGGGATCGACACCGCGCCGATCTTGGTGATGGCGAGCATCACCTCCCAGAGTTCGATGGTGTTGCCGAGCATCACGATGACGTGGTCGCCCCATCCGATTCCGACTCCCGTCAGCCAGGCCGCGACCTGGTCGGAGCGGCTCGACAGCTCTCCGTAGGTCCATGACTCCAGGCTCAGATCGGCCGAGACGATCTGCACGGCCGGCCGGTCGGGTCTGTCGCCGGCGACCACGTCGAACCACTCGAGCGCGAAGTTGAACTCGGTCGGCCTCGGCCAGGCGAACCCCTCGCGGGCAGCGGCGTAGTCCGTCGCGTTCGAGAACAGGAAGTCACGCATCTCTCTGATCGCGGTCGTGGCTGCGGTGGCGCTGCGGCTCATTCTGGGCTCCTTTGCTCGACAGACGGATTCCATCTTCGCACCGGTCGCAGTTGTGTGAACCCGACAAGAAACTCGATACCACGATCGATGGAACCTGGTTTCAGGCGTCAAACCTGTGTAGAGCCTGAGAACCAGCCCATACACTCGCCGGTGGCAACGACGCCACTGACCCCGGGAGTCCTCAATGACGAGTGCAAAACCCCACGCGCACGGAATCGGCATGCGCATCGCCGTCATCGTGCTCAGCCTGCTGCTGGCCGCGATGGTGATCCTGTTCTTCCTGACCACAGGCAAGATCGCGGCCGGAGCCGCAGAGCTCGCCGACGGAACGACGACCGCGCGGGACGGGTCGTCCGAACTGGCTGCCGGCGCCGTCGACCTCTCTGCGGGTGCCGACGAACTCGCCGCCGGCACGGAGCGGCTTGCCGCAGGTGCCACGAGCGCTCACGTCGGCTCCGAGAAGCTCGCCACCGGCGCGCAGAGCGCATCAACCGGCGCCGCAGCCCTGGCCGCAGGTGCCGACACTCTCGCGGTCGGAGCATCGAACGCCGCCGCCGGTGCTGCACGGCTCAGCGCCGGTTCTCTGTCGGCGCTGTCGGGTGCCGAACGACTCGAGTCAGGACTCACTGCGGCGGATGCCGGTGTGCAGTCGGCCCTGGACGGTGCGCAGCGGGTCTCGGCAGGCGCGCAGCAGGTCGACTCCGGTGCGCAGGCCGCACTCGGCGGTGCGCAGCAGGTGTCGGCGGGCACTCAGCAGGTCGACGGCGGAGCTCAGGCGCTCGTCGTCGGAGCACAGGACCTCACGGTGGGTGCGCAGCAGGTCGACGCGGGGGCCCAGTCGGTGCTCGACGGCGCGACCAGCCTCGCCGCCGGGGTGGCCGGTGCACACCAGGTCACAGGGCAGGTCTCCGAAGGAGCGAACCGGCTCAGCTCGACGATCAGCGGTGCCGTCACCCCGCAGCTCCGAGCCCTCGCCGATCCCGCGACGGCGTCGGCGATCACCGCGGCGGCGAACGGCGCGCCGGCCAATGCCCAGCAGCTGGCTGACGCGCTGGCGCAGCTGGCCGCCGCCGAGCCGGCGAACGCCCAGCTGCAACAGCTCGCGGCCCTCGCGGCGGGCGTCGATGCTCAGGTCGACGGAATCGCCGGAGCTGCGGCGGCTGCTCCCGTTCTCGCGGAGGGGACGATCCAGGCCGCGGCCGGTGCGCAGCTCGTCGCGGGCGGCGCGAACGCACTGGTCCACGGCGACCCGACGCAGGGGTGGCCCGGAACCGTCGCCCTCGCCGACCCGACCGCAGGCGCCCCGGCATTCGTCGCCGGTGTGCAGAAGCTGAAGGCGGGCACCTCGGGTCTCGCGGCCGGTGCGTCGACGCTGGAGTCGGGCGTCGGCACGCTCAGGGCAGGCACTTCGGCGGTCTCCGCCGGGGCGCTGAAGCTCGCCGACGGCGTCCAGCCCCTGAGTGAGGGCGCGTCCCAGCTCTCGGATGGGGCGTCGGCGCTGGCCACCGGTCTGCAGCCCCTGAAGTCCGGCACCGCCGAGCTGTGGGCCGGCGCGGATCGTCTCGCCGCCGGTCTCGACACCCTCGCCTCGGGCGCCGTGTCGCTGCAGGACGGCTCAGCGCGGCTCAGTGCGGGGGCGTCGAGCCTCGACGAGGGTGCGACCGCGTTGGCTGAGGGCACCGACACGCTGAAGCGCGGCGCATCCGATCTGAGCACCGGTGTCGGCGAGCTCTCGGAGGGTGCGGCGACCGTCGCTGCGGGCACGGGCGATCTGGCCGACGGCGGTGATCGGCTCGAAGCGGGCGCGGCAGATCTCGCAGACGGCAACGGACTGATCGCAGACGGCTCCGGCACTCTCGCGACCGCCACAGCGGGGGCGGCGCCGTCGATGCTGCCCTGGATGCTCGGCATCGCTCTGGCCGGGCTGATCGCCCTGGGCTTCTGGATCGGCCACCGCGTCAGCCACAGCCGCGCGATGGACTGAGTCGGTGCGTTCAGCGCTACGGCAGGCGAATGGTCCCCGTGGCGATGCTCTCGGTCGGCATCCGATCGCGGTTGTACGTGATCTCGTCGTATCCGTGCGGGGTCGGCATGCCGTCTTCGTCCAGGCTGACGAACACGATCTTCTCTATCGTGAGGATGCGCTTGCGCGTGATCATGTTGCGGGCGACGGCGCGCATGGTGAGGGACGTGGTGCCGAAGTGCGTCGCTTGCAGTCCGATCTCGATCAGGTCGCCCTGCACAGCCGAGGCCTCGAAGTTGATCTCCGAGATGTGCTTGGTCACCGCGCGATAGTTGCCCAGCTGCACGATCGCGTAGATCGCCGCCTCCTCGTCGATCCACTTCAGCAGGCTCCCGCCGAAGAGTGATCCGTTGGCATTGAGGTCCTCCGGCTTCACCCACTTTCGGGTGCGGAAGTTGATGCCGTCTTCGGACCACTGCCACTCGGGTGTCTTCTGCTTCGCCATGCTTCGAGGGTAGAAGGGTCGTGAGTCGGGGGTGTTACGGATGCACATCCGTGCAGCCGATCCGTCGTCTGCCGTGGGCTGATCTGCCCTGGGCGGATCCGCTTCCGACCGGCTGCGGGACGGCGGATGCTGAGGCCATGAGCGAAGACAACAACCCCATCCCGCGGTTCGGACCGGAGGCCAGGCGAGCCCTGTTCCACGAGCGCGTCCTCGTGCTCGACGGCGCCCTCGACGACGACAACGGCACGCTGCTCATGACGCAGCTGCTCGCCCTCTCGGCGGAGGATCCGACGACGGACATCGCCCTGTGGATCCATTCGCCCGGCGGCTCCGTGCCGTCGATGCTCGCGATCCGCGACCTCATGTCGCTGGTGCCGAACGACGTCTCGACCCTGGCGCTCGGACTCGCGTGCAGCGCCGGACAGTTCCTGCTCTCCGCTGGCGCGAGGGGCAAGCGCAGGGCGCTCCCGCACGCGCGCATCCTCATGCATCAGGGTTCCGCCGGGATCGGCGGATCCGCGGGCGAGCTCGAGACGCAGGCCGATGACCTGAGGCACATGCGCGACACCGTGCTCGGGCTGATCTCCGCCGACACCGGCCAGCCCGTGCAACGCATCTTCGAGGACTCGCTGCACGACCGCTGGTACACGGCGGAGCAGGCGAAGGACTACGGCTTCATCGACGAGATCGTCGACTCGCTCGCGGACCTCATGCCGCGTCGCCGGTCCCGGGTCGGACTGGGGGCGAGCGCATGAGCGGGTACACGATCCCGAACGTCATCGCGCAGCATCCGCGCGGTGAACGAGTGATGGACGTCTACTCGCACCTGCTCGCCGAGCGGGTCATCTATCTCGGCACGGGGATCGACGCAGGGGTGGCGAACGCGCTGATCGCGCAGCTGCTGCACCTGGATGCCGACAGCCAGGATTCCGGCATCCAGTTCTACATCAACAGCGAGGGTGGCGACCCGGGGGCGGCGCTCGCGATCTACGACACCATGCAGCACGTGCGCCCGGCGATCGCGACGACGTGCGTGGGCCAGGCGATCGGACCGGCCGCCCTGCTCGTCGCGGCGGGAGCACCGGGGCAGCGGGCAGCCCTCGCGCATGCCCGCATCGTGCTGCATCAGCCGGCGGGTCAGTCGCGGGGAGCTATCCCCGACCTCATCCTCGCGGCCGACGAAGTCGTGCGCGTGCGCTCCGACATGGAGTCGATCCTCGCCAGACACTCCGGACGCGTGCTCACCGAGCTGCGCGCCGACACCGACCGTGATCGCGTCTTCACGGCGTCCGCCGCCCGCGAGTACGGCCTGATCGACACCGTGCTGGGGGAGCGGGCCGTCTGACAGACGGACGGACCGACGGACCGACAGCCCGAACGACTCGTCAGGCGGCGAGGACGAAAGCCCCGCGGGTGACGGACACCGCAGCGGATGCCGGGGCCGCCGTCGCCTGACGCAGCTCGTCGGCCACGGCGCTCGTCAGCTCGATCAGCGAGGTGTCGAGGGCTCCGGCGATCGCAGCGATCATCTCGCTCGACGGCTCTTTGAGTCCTCGCTCGATCTCGGACAGGTACTGCGGCGATACTCCGGCGTTCCCCGCGGTCTCGGTCAGCGTCTCGTCGCGATCGTGGCGTCGACGCCGCAGCTGGTCGCCGACCAGCTGGCGCCACAGGGGTTCGGGATCGCTGGGGCGAGGGCGGGCAGGACGAGGTGCGCGATGGAACGGGACGAGGTCAGCCATGCCTCACGATAATCCGCCGTCAGCGTGGAATTCGAGCCGTTCTGCTCAGAGCAGAAATCATGCCTCCATGCGCGCCGCACCCGCATCGAGAGCGACGGCCGCGTCGGTCGCCGCCCAGCTCGCCAGCATCCGCAGCTTGTCGGCCGACGCTGTTCCCGGCTCGGCCGTGTACGTCGACATCTGCAGTCCAGGATCGGCCGGCAGCTCGAACGCCTCGTAGGTGAGTTCCATCTCGCCGACGACCGGGTGGTTGATGCGCTTGACCCCGCTGCGGTGGAAGCGCACGTTGTGCGCGGCCCACAGGGTCCGGAAGCGCTCGCTGCGGGTCGACAGCTCGCCCACGAGATCGGTGAGCTTGCGGTCGTAGGGGTTCCTGCCGGCCTCGCCGCGCATCGCGGCCACGAGCTCCTGGGTATTGCGCTCCCACTCGGGGTAGAAGGTCTGCGCCGCAGGGTCGAGAAAGGCGAAGCGGGCGCTGTTGGGCACCGGGGTCGTGAACAACGGCGCGTAGAGCGCGCGGCCCAGAGCGTTCGCCGCGAGGTAGTCGAAGTAGTTGTTGCGCACGATGGCCGGAGCCTCGGTCATCGCGTCGAGCAGACGCAGGATGCTGGGGCGCAGTGTCTCGACCTTCTTGCGGGGCTTGCGAGTGATGGGCGAGGCGTTCGCCGTGCGGGCGAGGTCGAACAGGTGGGCGGTCTCGGCCTCGTCGAGCTGCAGCGCACGGGCGAGCGCATCGAGCACGCTGTCGGAGACGCCGGACAGATCACCCCGCTCGAGCCGGGTGTAGTAGTCGACGCTCACGCCGGCGAGCAGCGACACCTCTTCGCGGCGCAAGCCCGGAACACGGCGGTTGCCGCCGAACGCCGGGAGGCCGGCCTGGGCGGGGGTGATGCGGTCGCGCCTCGACGAGAGGAATTCGCGCACCTCGCTGCGGGTGTCCATGTCTTCGACGGTACGCCCACTGCAGCAGCGGAGGGAGGTACTGGTGGGCACTCCCTCACCACTTCACCCCCGCGCACACTGGAGGTATGACCATGAACATCACACTCGACAACGGCATCGAGATGCCCGCCCTCGGCTTCGGCGTCTTCCAGGCCGCTCCGGACGAGACCGTCGATGCCGTCAGCACCGCCCTCGAGACGGGCTACCGCCTGATCGACACCGCCGCCGCGTATGGAAACGAGCGGGAGGTCGGCGAGGCGATCCGCCGGACCGGCATCCCGCGCGACGAGATCTTCGTCGAGACCAAGGTCTGGATCAGCGACTTCGGCTATGACGAGACGCTGCACGCGTTCGAGAAGTCGACTGGCAAGCTCGGGGTCGATCAGCTCGACCTGCTGATCCTGCACCAGGCTCTACCGACCCGCTTCGACCTGACCCTCGGCGCCTACAGGGCCCTCGAGACCCTGCTCGCCGACGGTCGGGTGCGCGCCATCGGGGTCAGCAACTTCATGGTCGAGCACCTCGAGAAGCTGGCAGCCGAGACAAGCATCGTGCCCTCGCTCAACCAGATCGAGGTGCACCCGTACTTCCAGCAGCGCGAGGTGCAGCAGGCGGATGCCGCAGCCGGCATCGTCACGCAGGCGTGGTCGCCCATCGGCGGCATCACGGCCTACCGTCCCAACGGGGCATCCGTCTTCGACGACGAGACCCTCACGGCCATCGCCGCCGAGCACGGCAAGTCGCCCGCGCAGGTGATGCTCCGCTGGCACCTGCAGCAGGGCCGATCCGCGCTGCCGAAGTCGGTGCGCCCCGCACGCATAGCCGAGAACTTCGACGTGTTCGACTTCGAGCTCACGGCCGACCAGCTCGCCACGATCGACGCCCTCGACACGGGTGTCCGCCGCGGCCCCGAGCCCGAGGATGTCACGCTCGAGACCTTCGGCCGGGAGATTCCGGAGGCGTGACCACGATGATCGCACCGCGAAGGCGCTGATCAGGCCTAGAGCGCCGCGGTGACGCCCGGGAGCAGCTTGGCCGCGATCGTGCCGAGCTGCTCCCTCTCCTCTTCGCTCAGAGGATCGAGGATCAGTTCTCTGATCTGCGCCACATGCACGGGGGCTGCCGCCCGCAGCAGGTCGCGACCGGCATCCGTCAGCGCTGCGGTCAGCGTGCGCTTGTCGCTGCTGCACGAGGTGCGCGTGACCCAGCCGCGGTCTTCGAGCGAATCGATCGCGTGACTCAGACGGGAGCGACTGAGTCCGGCTATCTGCGCGAGCTCGGTCATCGGGATCGCGCGATCGCCCTGACCTGCGAGCGTCACCAGGATCGCGTAATGCGAGTGCTTGAGTCCGGTCTCGGCCTTGAGGGTGCGATCGAGCACCTGTGGCAGCAGCTGCACGAACCGGATGGTCGGCAGCCACGTCTCCATCTCGGCCTCGTCGAGCCTCCGCTCGCTCCTCACCCGCTCACCCATCACACCCGCTCCCATCAGGCGGCAGACAGGTCGAGCGTGTGCGAGGTGTGGTCGCGCTTGGCCTCGAGGTAGCGGTGGTTCGCGTCAGACAGGTGCACGCCGGTGCGCACCTGCTCGGTGACGCGGATGCCGAGAGCCTCGAGCTGAGCAGCCTTGTCGGGGTTGTTGCTCAGCAGGCGGATGCTGTCGACACCGAGCGCCTGCAGCATCTGCGCGGCGACCGTGTAGTCGCGCTCGTCCTCACCACGACCGAGCGCGACGTTCGCCTCGTACGTGTCGAGGCCGGCATCCTGCAGCGCATACGCGTCGAGCTTGGCGTAGAGACCGATGCCGCGACCTTCCTGGCGCAGGTAGAGAAGGAACCCGCCGTCTTCCGCGATCCGTTCGACGGCTTCGCGCAGCTGCGGGCCGCAGTCGCAGCGTTCCGAGCCGAAGACGTCGCCGGTCAGGCATTCGCTGTGCGGACGCACGAGGGGCGCGTCGCCACCGTCGGCCGAGCGCTCCATGGCGGCCTTCCAGTCGCCGAGTCCGAGCAGCAGGTGCTCACGGCCGTCGATCAGGCCGTCGAACGTGACGACATCCGCCGTGGTCGAGAATCCGTCGGCGAAGCGCATCGGCACGCGCACGCGCGTCCGCTCTGTGGCGACCGGAACGACGGTTGAAGTTTCAATCATGTCGGGTGCAACGCGGCGGCGACGGCGATATTCCCAGTGGCGTGCTACTCGGCGGGGCGTGGGCGCACGAGCTTGAGCTCGCTGGCCAGGATGCCGAGCACGACGAGCGCTCCGCCGATCAGCGCGGCGACGGGCAGGCGTTCACCGGCGATGCGTCCGATCGCGGCCGCCCAGACCGGCTCGCCCGCGTAGATGATCGTCGCGCGAGTGGGGGAGACCGATTTCTGTGCCCAGTTCATCGTGAGCTGGATGACGCAGCTCGCCGCTCCCAGTCCGACCGCGCAGCCGACCCAGACCCAGGAGAACTCGGGCAGACCCTCGCCGACGACGGGCATCGTGAGGATGCCGAGCACTCCGGCGGTGAGGAGCTGGATGATCGTGATCCTGCCCAGATCGATCCGCCCGGCGAACACGCTGATGAGGATGATCTCGGCCGCGATGGGCAGTGTGCTGACGAGCGTCAGGATCTCGCCCGCCCCGAGGGTCAGAGCGAAGGCGTCCGGCCCGGCGATGAGCAGCAGTCCGAGGAACGCGAGCGCGGCACCCACGAACGCCATCGCCGGAGGACGCTTGCGGAACACGGCCCACTGCGCGAGCGGCACGAGAGGGATGTACATCGCCGTGATGAACGCCGAGGTGCTCGAGTCGATGGTCTGCAGCCCGACGGTCTGCAGACCGTATCCGAGGTAGATCATCACGCCGATCGCTGCCCCGGCGCCGATGTCGCGCCATCGGATGCCGCGCAGCGCCCGGCGGAAGATGACGATGCTGATCGCGCCGGCGACCAGGAACCGGATGCCGACGAAGAACCACGGCCCCGAGTGCTGCATCGCCCAGTGCACCAGGAGGAACGTGCTGCCCCAGACCGCGGTCACGGCGATGAGGGCGATCTCCTGTCGGCGCAGGCTCATGAAGCGGAATCGAGTGGACATGCTGTCCTTTCACGACGCGGCCGGGTCGAGCCTAGTGCCGCGCCGGTCGCCGTCTCGAATCGTCGATCGACCCGATATGTCGACGGAATACGGCCGGGTGCGCGATTCGAACGGCGCCTCGCTAGCCTCGGACCATGAGCAACTTCGTGAGCGCCGCCGAACTGCACGACCTGCTGGAGTCCGACGCCCCTGTGCGCGTGATCGACGTACGGTGGCGGCTCGACCGGCCCGATGGTCGAGAGGACTACCTCGCAGGCCACATTCCCGGTGCGGTCTTCGTGCCGCTCGCGACCGAGCTCGCCGCCCACGGCGAGCCATCGGAAGGCCGTCACCCCGTGCCCTCGACAGGCGCGCTTCAGGATGCGGCTCGGCGGTGGGGTGTGAATCAGGGAGACGTCGTCGTCGCCTATGACGACGCCAAGGGTGTCAGTGCGTCACGAGCGTGGTGGCTGCTGCGTCAGGGCGGTGTGGACGTGCGCGTGCTCGACGGCGGCATCCGCACGTGGACGGCGGCGGGTCTTCCTATCGCCGAGGATGACGTGCAGGCCGAGCCCGGCGACGTCGTCCTCGACGAGGTCGGCGGCGATGCGATCTCCATCGACGAGGCGGCCTCGTTCGCCGACACCGGTGTGCTGCTCGATGCACGCGCACCCGATCGCTATCGGGGAGACAACGAGCCTCTCGATCCCATCGCGGGGCACATCCCCGGCGCCCTCAACATCCCGATGGCTGCTCATCTGGATGCCGAAGGCAGGATCCTCGACACGCGTACCCTTCAGGCGACCTTCGCCGCACTCGGGGTGACCGAGGGGACGCCCGTCGCGGCCTACTGCGGCTCGGGCATCACCGCGGCGCACACCGCACTGGTGCTGGACGAGATCGGCATCGAGGCGAAGGTCTTCCCCGGCTCGTGGAGCCAGTGGTCGAACACGCCGGGGCGTCCGGTCGCCGTCGGCGACCAGCCCGGCTGACACTCGGGCGACCGAACTCAGCGTCCGTCGGCGTAGCTCCAGGCGACGCCGAGCAGCCCGGGTCCGAATGCGCGTCGCACCTGGTGCACCGACGTCCGGCCCTCGAGCGACAGCTCGGTGGTCTTCGAGCCCTCGGGCGTCTCGACCCGCTCTTCGATCCGGTCGGGCAGCGCGTCGGGATGGAATCGAGTCCACACCAGCAGCTCCCTGGCCTGTCGGGCGACGGCGTGGCCCGTCTCGCGCTGCGGTGGATAGTTCGGCGGGTAGGCGACCGACCACTCGACCATCGCGGTGCTCGGAGCGGTCAGGGGAACATCGAGTTCGAACAGGACGCCGTGCACCTCCCCGTTCGGGTGCGAGTACCGGGCCGCGATGTGCCCTCCTGCGACGGCCTCGATGAACGGTGCGGGGGTGCTGATGCCCGGCGTCATCTCGAGGAAGGGGATGGAGGCGACGGTGCCGACGGTCGACTGCACGATGCTGCGCGTGATCGAGTACGAGACGTTGCCCGCGGCATCCACGTCCGTCACCGAGTGGGTCGTGAGTTCGCGCGATGTGTCGGGGTACTCTGCGCCGAGGGCGGCGAACGCCTCCTTGACGGCCTCCTCGAGTTCCTGCTGGTCGATCGGGAAGAGATTGGGTCCGAGCGGACCGGTGCGGTTCGTGGTGCCGAGCAGGGCGGTGAGAGAGCCGGGCTCGAGGTGCAGAAGCTGCTCGATGTCCCCGAGCGCGGCCATCGACTGGGCGCCCTCCGGGCGCCGAGCTCCCGACCTCCAGTAGCTGAGCGTCGCCATCGACACGCTGTTGCCGCGGGCGCGCAGCTGCTCGTGCAGCCGCGCGAGAGTCAACCCACGCGCATTGATCGCGTCGCGGAAGGACGCTGCGAATACATCGGCATATCGGCGCAGACCACTTTCCATGCTCATCACAGCACCCCCTCCGGTATGTGAAGAATCGAGCCCTAGAGTGAGCATACGACCACACCAGCATCGCGTAGGGGACGAGGTGCTATTTCTGGGGTCTATCGGCTGAGCAGTCGTGAGCAGGGTGCCCGAACTCGCGAACACTCGGCCTGACGCAGTGTCGCCCCCGTCGCTGCGTTCTGTCGCGGGGCCTGATGATCGATCTGGGGAGATCCATCGGGCCCCGCGAACACCTCTCCGGTGTCGGCGCCCACTCAGCGCCCCCGCGTAGACTGGGGGGAACACCCCCGGAGGACTCTCGATCTTCATGTCTGCCACCGCCCGCGCGTTCACCGTGCGTCACCTTCAGCTGCTGCGCGCGCTCTTCGCCGCCGCTGCTGCAGTGATGATCACCTTCTCGCCCGATCACTCGGCGGCCGTCGGTCTCTCCGTCTTCAGTGGCTTCGTGCTCACGACCGGCCTCGTGATGATCGTCGCCGCCTGGCTCGTCTTCCCGGCCGGTCAGCGTTGGCCGTCCGTCGTGTTCGCGCTGCTGAGCTTCGTCGCCGGCATGACCGCCGGCGTGCCTGCATGGAGAACCGAGGATCTCTTCTTCGTCGTCGTGATCGCGTGGGCGGTCTCGACCGGCATCCTCGAGCTCGTCGTCGGACTCCGCGCGCGCAGGGCCGGCGACGCGACCGCGCGGGACTCGATCACCCTCGGCGCTTTCGGTCTGCTGCTGGCCGTGCTCCTGATCACGATCCCGGCCGGCTTCGTGCAGCCGTACGCGATCGAGGGTGCCGGTGCGTTCGAGCTCACCGGCATCATCCTCGGCGTCGGGATGTTCGGCGGATACGCGGCCATCGTCGCGGTCTTCCTCGGCATCGCCGGTCTGACCCCGAAGCGAGCGGATGCTGTCGCCGCCGGGAACACGATCGAGAAAGACCCCGCCCCCGCCGGGCACGGAGGAGAGCGATGAGCGACGAGAAGCCCACCCGACGCGACATCCTGCGACCGCTGCACCTGTTGGGCATCGCCCTCGGCTGCGGTGTCTTCGCCGCCGCGGTGACGCTCGTGTCGACCGGCGCCTTCACCGCTCGGGTGAACAACGCGATCGCCAACGGCACCTACGACGGACTCACCCCGATCGCGCTCGGCCTGGTGGTCGGCGGCGGCGCATTCATCGTCACGCTGCTGTTCCTGGCGATGCTGATCCTCGTGGTCGATCCGGCCGAGGTCACCAAGAAGGTCGACCGCCCCGTGCTGTTCGACCCCGAGACTCCGGACGAGCCGGGCGCCGACAAGCCGGGCGGCACCTCCTCGTCCTGAGTCGATCGCGATCTTCTGCATCGCGAACGGAATAGTCCCGCGTCGCGACGGCTTGTCCCTGTAGTGACTGCCTCGATCGACCGCGCCTCCATCGGACTCAGGTCGGAACGGGGTCCGGTGCTCGGGGCCCTCATGCTCGCCACGGGCCTGATCGCGATCGACGCGACGATCCTCGCGACCGCGGTGCCCAGCATCGTGCGCGATCTGGGCAGCTACCAGCAGTTCCCCTGGCTCTTCTCGGTCTATCTGCTCGCGCAGGCGGTCAGCGTGCCGATCTACTCGCGCTTCGCCGACACGGTTGGCCGCAAGCCGATCATCCTGCTCGGCATCGCGCTGTTCCTGCTCGGTTCGGTGCTCTCGGGCTTCGCCTGGAGCATGACGGCGTTGATCGTGTTCCGCATCGTGCAGGGTCTCGGCGCGGGTGCCGTCGCACCCATGTCGATGACGATCGTCGGCGACATCTACACGGTCGCGGAGCGCGCCAAGGTGCAGGGGTACATCGCATCCGTGTGGGCGATCTCCTCGGTCGTCGGACCGGCACTCGGCGGCATCTTCGCCCAGCTCGACGCCTGGCGATGGATCTTCTGGGTCAACATTCCACTGTGTCTGATCGCGGGATGGATGCTGCTTCGGCGCTATCACGAAGAGAAGCAGACCCAGAGTCACCGCATCGACTACGCCGGCGCCGTGCTGCTCACCCTCGGGCTCACCGGTCTGATTCTCGGGATGCTGGAGGGCGGCAACGCCTGGGCGTGGCTCTCGATCCCCAGCGCCGTCTGCTTCGGGCTCGGTGCCGCGGCGCTCGTGGCCTTCGGGCTCGTCGAGCGCCGGGCTGCGGAGCCGATCGTGGACCTGCGCCTGGCGGCGAGGCCGCTGATCCTCACGACGACGATCGTCTCGCTCGGCATCGGCGCTCTGATGACCGGAGTGACGAGCTTCGCACCCGCGTACTTGGAGGGGTCCATCGGCATCGCGCCACTGCTGTCGGGGCTCGCGGTCGCGGCCCTCACCCTCGGCTGGCCGCTCGCCGCCGCGAATGCGGGGCGGCTGTACATGCGGATCGGGTTCCGACGAACGGCACTCACCGGCATGTCGATCACGGCTGTCGCGGCTGTCGCTCTCGCCCTCGTGTCGCCCTGGCCGAATCCGTTCTCGATCGCCGCCGTGGCATTCGTCCTGGGCTTCGGCCTCGGGTGGAGCGCCGCCCCGACGCTGATCGCGGCTCAGGCCTCGGTCGGATGGGGTGAGCGCGGTGCCGTGACCGGCATGAACGCCTTCGCCCGGTCGGCGGGGAGCGCCCTCGGGGTGGCCGTGTTCGGCGCGATCTCGAACTCGGTGATCGCGCAGGGCGCCGGACCCGAGGACCCGGCGACGATCATCTCGGCATCCGTCTGGGTGTTCATCGCTGCCGCCGTCGTGGCCGTGTTGACCCTGATCGCCGCTGCTTTCATGCCGCGGGATCCGGCGGGCGCGCACTCCGGATAGCCGCGGCGGCACGCGATCTATCGCGCGAGCTGCTCCGCGATGCCCGTGTACGAGGCGGGGGTCAGGGCGAGCAGACGCTGCTTCGCGGCATCGCCGATCTCGAGCCCTTCGACGAACTCCGCCAGGTCTGCGGCACCCACGCGGTGACCGCGGGTGAGCTCCTTGAGCAGTGCGTACGGGTCGGTGATCGACGAGCGGCCGGCGACGACCTCCGCGCGGATGACGGTCTGGATGGCCTCGGCGAGGACCTCCCAGTTCACGTCGAGGTCGGCGAGCAGCACGTCGCGCGACAGCGAGATGGCGTTCAGACCGCGACGCAGGTTGTCGATCGCGAGCAGCGAGTGGCCGAACGCGACGCCGATGTTGCGCTGCGTCGTCGAGTCGGTGAGGTCGCGCTGCAGGCGGCTGGTGACCAGGGTCTGTCCGAGGGAGGCCAGCAGGGCACCCGAGATCTCGAGGTTGGCCTCGGCGTTCTCGAAGCGGATCGGGTTGATCTTGTGCGGCATCGTCGACGATCCGGTCGCACCCGCGACGGGGATCTGCGCGAAGTAGCCGAGCGAGATATAGGTCCAGATGTCGGTCGCGAGGTTGTGCAGGATCCCGCCCGCGTGACGGATGCGGTCGTAGAGCTCGACCTGCCAGTCGTGCGACTCGATCTGCGTGGTGAGCAGGTTGAAGCCCAGACCCAGGCCCTCGATGTACTCGCGCGAGATCGTGGGCCAGTCGGCATCGGGGTCGGCGGCGATGTGCGCAGACCAGGTGCCGGTCGCGCCCGAGAACTTGGCGAGGTAGTCGGATGCCGCGATCTGCGCGCGCACGCGCTCGAGACGCCAGGCGAAGACGGCGAGCTCCTTGCCCATGGTCGAGGGGGTCGCCGGCTGTCCGTGGGTGCGGGAGAGCATCGCGGCGTCGGCATGCTCGGCCGCCAGCTCGCGGAGCTTCGTGATCACGACGTCGAGACCCGGCAGCCAGACCTCTTCGACCGCGCGCTTCACGGTCAGGGCGTAGGACGCGGAGTTGATGTCCTCGCTCGTGCACGCGAAGTGGGTGAGCTCGGCGATCGAGTCGAGCCCCAGGGCCGACAGGCGGTCGCGCACGAGGTACTCGATCGCCTTCACATCGTGCTGCGTGACGGCCTCCTTCTCGGCGAGCCAGTCGATCTCTGCCTGACCGAAGTCGCGGTAGAGGGCGCGCAGGCGCTCCTTGTCGGCATCCGACAGGGGGCTCGTCTCGAAGAGCGAGCGGTCGGTGAGGGCGATCAGCCACTCCACCTCGACCTCCACGCGGGCGCGGTTCAGGCCGGCCTCCGAGAGGAAGTCGGCGAGCCCGGTGACGGCGCCGCGGTAGCGACCGTCGAGGGGGCTGAGAGGCTGCGGCGGGAGCGAAGGCTGGAAAGTCAGGGGAGTCCTCCTGATCGGGCCCCGGGAATGCGGGGCGTGCGGGGCTGGCGGAGAGCCGGCTCGAGCTGGCGGAACAGCCCGCGAGTCGCGGTCTCAATCATACCGAGCACCGAATCGAACATCTCGGCGCCGGCGTAGTAGGGGTCGGGGACATCCTGGCTGCGCGCGTCGGGGTCGAAGGCGAGCAGCAGGGTGACCTTGCCCTCCTCGTCCTCATTGGCGGCCCATTCCCGCAGGATGCGCTCGTGAGTGCGGTCTAGGGCGACGACCAGGTCGTTCTCGGAGAAGGAGGAGAAGGTGAACTGCTTCGCCCGGTGGAGTGAGCCGTCGTAGCCGCGGCGGCTGAGGGAATCGAGGGTGCGGTGATCGGCCCGTTCGCCGAGATGCCAGTCACCCGTTCCGGCGCTGCGTGAGACGATGCGCGAGCCGAGACCCTGACGTTCCGCGAGATCGCGGAACACCACCTCCGCCATCGGAGAGCGGCAGATGTTCCCCGTGCACACGAAGATCACGCGAAACGGATCCGGGGATGTCACCGTCCTATTCTGCCGGTCGCAGCCCGATCGCGCGATGCCGGAGATCCCGGGCCGGGCGGGCGCACCCGTTCTGCACGGATGCCGCGGCCGAACCATCTGCCCACGCGGCCCGCGATCTGAGCCGGTCTGCACATCACAGCGGCGGCGGATCGCGGAGGCTGGCCGCATGCACTCCTTCGCACTCGCACAGACCGGCACCGCAGAAACCGCCTGGGCCAAGGCGCGCGTCCTCGCAGCGCTCCGTATCGCCGTCGAGGCGCTCGACGACGTGCGGGCGTCGCTGGCCGTGCTCACCGCTGACACCGACTGGCACTCCGACGGGGTGCGCGCGATGCAGCACTCGCTCGATGACCTCCGTCGGAGAACCCGCGTCGAAGCGTCCGAGATGCGCAGCCGTGAGTCAGAGGCCGAGCGGATCGACGTCTCGTGACCGGCCTGACCATCGATCACGGGGGAGCGATCTCCGTCGACCCCGATGTGCTGCGCGACGTCGCGCGACGCGTCGACGCCGTCGCCTCTCGGTGCGACGATGCGCGCTCCGCGATCATGCGCGCGCATCGGATCATCGTCGACACTCCGGGCTTCACCGAGCACGTCGACACGGTCGGGCTGTGGGCGTCGGGCGACCACGTGGCTCGACTCCACTCCGAGTGCCAGGAGACCGCCGAGTCCACCCTTCTCATGGCCGACGCCTACGAGTACGTCGAGCTGTGCGCAGAGGCCCAGATGCTCGCGCAGACCGATCCGAGCACGGCGCAGCGCCTGACGCGGCGGGCTGATCGTCTCGCGGCGTCGGATGAACGCATCTCGGAGATGGCTGACGATCTCGTCGCGCAGTGGCAGGCCAGGCGCTTCGACGGTCTCGTCGGCAACGCGGTCACGCCGGTGCTCTACGACCAGCTGTTCCTGACCGCGGCGACGGTGGGAGTCGTGTCGGGGTTCGGCAAGGTGCGTCGTGGCGAGACGCTCACGGGCAAGGCCGACCCTGTCGCTGTGGCACCGGTGAAGACGTCGGCTCCGGCGGCGGCACCCGCCGGCCTGGCGGGAGCACTCAGCCGCATGCCGCGTACGGCCGGGGCGCAGATCGCGGTCGAGAAGTACTCGTTCGCCGACGGGAGCACGAAGTTCGTCGCCTATCTGAAGGGAACACAGGATGCTGGCGCGGGCGGGAAGGAACCCTGGGACATGAGGTCCAACGCGCAGCTCTACACGGGGCAGACATCGGCGTCGTATCAGTCGACGATCGACGCGCTCCGAGCCGCCGGAGCGGAGCCCGGCGATGAAGTCGACGTCGTCGCGCACTCGCAATCGGCCATGGTCGCCGCCCACCTCTCGATGGAGAGCGAGTTCGACGTCCAGATGCAGATCACCGCGGGGAGTCCCGTGGAGCCGACCCTCGACGACGACCAGACCATCATCCAGCTTCGTCACTCCGACGACGTGGTCTCCGGGTTGGCGGGAGGAGGATCGCCCGAGGGGACCGGGTCGCCAGACAGCGTCACCCTCCGCACCGAAGGAACTCCGTCTGACACGCTCGGGGATCTGACGCTGGACGCGCACCAGCTGGACGCGTACATCGATACGGCGAAGAGGGCCGATGACCTGAGCGACTCGCGGATCGATGCGATGCACGAGTTCTGGCGCGAGCTCGACACCGCCGAGGTCATCGAGCGCACCGAGTACCACGCCGAGCGCGTCGGATGACCGACGTGACGGTGCGCGTGGTGCGCGTCAGTCGCGACGCTGCTTCTTGCTCTGCGGGCGCAGGATGAAGCCGAAGACGCCGTTGATCAGCGAGATGATGAGCGCGGCGAGCACGCCCCACCAGAAGCTGCCGACCGTGAGGCCCCACCCGAATCCGCTCGTGATCCAGGCTGTGAGCCACAGCAGGAACCCGTTGATCACGAAGCCGATCAGGCCGAGGGTGAGGATGTACAGCGGGAACGCGACGATCTTCACCACCGTGCCGATGATCGTGTTCACGAGCGCGAAGATCGCAGCCACCGCGAGCAGGGTCAGCACGAGCTGCAGGGTCTCGCCCGGCGCGAACGCCTGGATCTGCACCTGCAGGGCGGGGATCAGCGTCACGACCCAGATGGCGAACGCGTTGACGACGACTCGGATGATGAAGCGCATAGTCCGTCCAGTCTTCCATGCGCACTGCCTGAGTGCCGCGGAATCTAGACTCATGCATGTGACCGACCCGATCCTGCCGCGCATCCGCCCCGCCATCGCCGCTCTGGCGCCGTATCGACAGGGCAAGCAAGCGGGACCGGACGCGTTCAAGCTCTCGAGCAACGAGAACCCGTTCGAGCCTCTTCCCTCGGTCGCCGCCGCGCTGCAGCACACGACGCCCATCAACCGCTACCCGGACGCCACCGCCGGACGACTCCGCGAACGACTCGGCGCGCGCTATGCCGTCGAGCCCGACCAGGTGCATGTCGCCGCGGGCAGCGTGTCGATCCTCCACCAGCTCATCCTGGCGACGGCATCCGCAGGCGACGAGGTCGTCTACGCCTGGCGCTCGTTCGAGGCCTACCCGAGCCTGCCGCTCGTGGCGGGGGCAACCGGGGTGCAGGTGCCGCTGACGACCGACTCCCGGCACGATCTCGATGCCATGGCCGACGCAGTGACAGAGCGCACGCGTGCCGTCATCCTCTGCACGCCCAACAACCCGACCGGTCCGATCATCACGAGCGACGAGTTCGCGACGTTCGTCGAGCGCGTCCCCGCGGATGTGCTGATCATCCTCGACGAGGCCTACGCCGAGTTCGTCACCGCCCCCGGTGCCGTCGACGGTCTCGCGGAGCGGGTCTTCGAACGCCACCCGAACGTCGTCGTGCTGCGCACCTTCTCGAAGGCCTATGGGCTCGCGGGCCTGCGCGTCGGCTACGCGATCGGCAACGAGAAGGTCCTCGACGCCGCCCGCACCACCGGCATCCCGCTCTCCGTCACGTCAGCCGCCGAGAACGCCGCGATCGCGAGCCTCGACGCCGAGCCCGAGCTGCTCGAGCGCGTCGCCGTGATCGTCGAGCGTCGCACGCGCCTGCTCGAGGGGCTTCGCCGGCAAGGCTGGAACGTGCCCGACTCGCAGGCGAACTTCATCTGGCTGCCCACGGGCGAGCGCACCGACGAGGTCGCCGCCGCCTTCGTCTCGGCCGACCTGATCGTGCGCCCGTTCCCGGGCGACGGCATCCGCATCTCGGTGGGCGAGGAAGAGTCAGTGGCGCGCGTGCTCGAGGTCGCCGCGACCCTGGTCTGAGAGGCCGGATCCCGCGATTTCTCCGGGTTCCCGGCAGATGCGAGGACGTCCTAGGTATGCGTGACCGGGCATGCGCGCGCGGGTAGCGTGGGGTCGTGACCTCGTCAGAGACTGAACTCGTCCGCGTCCTGGATCAGGATGGCCGCTTCACGCCGAGCGCGGCTGCTGAGCAGTATCTGTCGTTGATCGAGGCGATCAGCGACGCCGAGCTCGAGCAGTTCTACCGCGACATGGTGGTCATCCGCGCGATCGACACCCAGGCGACCAACCTGCAGCGCCAGGGGCAGCTCGCGCTGTGGCCGCCGAGCCGCGGACAGGAGGCCGCCCAGGTCGGTTCCGCCCGAGCCGCCCGCGCCCAGGACACGATCTTCCCCTCGTACCGCGAGCACGCCGTGACTCGCATCCGCGGAGTCGACCCCGTCGACATCATCAAGCTGATGCGCGGTGTCTCGCACGGTGGCTGGGATCCGACCGACCCGAAGAACGGCAACACCCGCCTCTATACGCTGGTCCTCGGCTCGCAGGTCCTGCACGCCGCCGGATACGCCATGGGGCTGAACTTCGACGGTCGATCCGGCACCGGCGACGTCGACACGGACGAAGCCGTCATCGTCTACTACGGCGACGGAGCATCGAGCCAGGGCGACGTGCACGAGGCGATGGTCTTCGCCGCCAGCTACCAGGCACCCACGGTCTTCTTCCTGCAGAACAACCACTGGGCGATCTCCGTGCCGGTGGCGACGCAGTCGCGGGTGCCGCTCGTCGAGCGCAGCGCCGGATACGGCATCCCCAGCGTGCGCGTCGACGGCAACGACGTCCTCGCCAGCTACGCCGTCTCGCGCGTCGCTCTCGACGAGGCCCGCAGCGGCCAGGGCCCCCGCGCGATCGAGGCGGTCACGTACCGTCTCGGCGCGCACACCACCAGCGACGATCCCACGAAATACCGCGGCTCGGACGAGGAGCAGTCGTGGGCGCTGCGCGACCCGATCGACCGCATGCGCGCGTTCCTCGAGAACAGGGGAGCGGCCGGGCAGTTCTTCGCCGACGCGGATGCCGAGGCGGCCGATGCCGCCGAGGACCTGCGCTCGCGCAGCGTCGAACTCGGAGCGCCCACTGCAGACCTGATGTTCGACCACGTGTACAGCGAGCCGCATCCGCTCATCGCGGAGCAGAAGGCCTGGCACAGGCAGTACGAGGCATCGTTCGAAGGAGACGCCCAGTGACCCTCGAGACGATGCCCCTCAGCAAGGCGCTCAACTCCGGTCTGCGCCGGGCGATGGAAGACGACCCCAAGGTCCTGCTCATGGGCGAGGACATCGGCAAGCTCGGCGGCGTCTTCCGCGTCACCGAGCACCTGCAGCGCGACTTCGGCGACCGCCGCGTGCTCGACACCCCGCTCGCCGAGTCGGGGATCGTCGGCACGGCGATCGGACTGGCGATGACCGGGTTCCGCCCCGTGATCGAGATCCAGTTCGACGGGTTCGTCTTCCCCGCGTTCGACCAGATCACGACGCAGCTCGCCAAGCTCACCAATCGTCACGAGGGCAAGCTCAGCCTGCCGATCGTGATCCGCATCCCCTACGGCGGGCACATCGGTGCCGTCGAGCACCACCAGGAGAGCCCCGAGGCGTACTTCGCGCACACCCCGGGCCTGCGCGTGGTGTCACCGTCGACGCCGAACGACGCGTACTGGATGATCCAGGAGGCCATCGCGTCGAACGACCCGGTGATCTTCATGGAGCCGAAGAGCCGTTACTGGCAGAAGGGCGAGGTCGAGCTCGACGCATCCGCCGCCCCGCTGCATTCGTCTCGCGTCGTGCGCACCGGTTCCGACGTCACGCTCGTCGGACACGGAGCCATGGTCACGACCCTGCTGCAGGCGGCCGCGCTCGCCGAAGCCGAGGGCACCAGCTGCGAGGTCGTCGACGTGCGTTCTCTGTCTCCGGTCGACTACGAGCCGATCCTGAGTTCGGTCCGCAAAACCGGACGCATGGTCTACGCCCAGGAGGCGCAGGGCTTCACGAGCATCGGCAGCGAGGTCGCCGCGACCGTCATGGAGCGCGCCTTCTATGCGCTCGAAGCCCCCGTGCTGCGTGTCTCGGGCTACGACACCCCGTTCCCGCCCGCGAAGCTCGAGGGCACCTACCTCCCGGATGCCGACCGCATCCTCGAGGCCGTCGACCGTTCGCTCGCCTACTGATCTCACCTTGATCTCACCGTTCCGAAAGGACCGCACATGAGCACGCAGAACTTCAACCTCCCCGATGTGGGCGAGGGCCTGACCGAGGCCGAGATCGTGGCGTGGAAGGTCGCGCCGGGTGATTCCGTCGCCATCAACGACGTCATCTGCGAGATCGAGACCGCCAAGTCCCTCGTCGAGCTGCCGTCGCCGCACGCCGGCGTCGTCGGCGAGCTGCTCGCCGCCGAGGGCGCGACCGTCGAGGTGGGCTCACCGATCATCACCTTCGTGACCGATGCGCGCGACGACGCCGGACCCGGCAAGATCGCGACCGCCGAGGCTCCCGCACCCGAAGAGGGCGGCGGCTCGGTGCTCGTCGGCTACGGGACCGGCGGTGGCGCGACCTCGCGACGCAAGCGTCCGGCCGAGCGCCCGGTGCGCTCGTCGGTCGGCGTGATCGCGAAGCCGCCGATCCGCAAGCTCGCCCGCGACCTGGGTGTCGACCTCACCACGGTCACGCCCACCGGAGCAGACGGCGAGGTGACCCGTGACGACGTGATGACCCACGCCTCGCAGGCGAGCGTCTTCCGCAACATCGAGACTCCCGAGTGGGGCGCCGTGCGCGAAGAGACCGTGCCCGCGCCGCAGAGCGCCCCGGCCGGCCTCGCGCGCGGACTCTCGCCGGCCCCGGCATCCGTTTCCGGCCAGAGCGACGACCGCACCGAGTCGATCCCCGTCAAGGGCGTGCGCAAGGCGACCTCGTCGGCGATGGTGCAGAGCGCGTACTCCGCCCCGCACGTCACGGTGTGGAAGGAGATCGACGCGAGCCGCACGATGGAGCTGGTCAAGCGACTCAAGGCATCGCCCGACTACGCCGACATCCGCGTGTCACCTCTGCTGATCATGGCCCGCGCCGTCATCTGGGCCGCTCGTCGCACCCCGATGGTGAACGCCGCGTGGATCGAGACCGAGGGCGGCGCCGAGATCGCCGTTCGCCATTACGTGAACCTGGGCATCGCCGCGGCGACGCCTCGCGGCCTGCTCGTGCCGAACATCAAGGACGCGCAGGACCTCAGCATGAAGGACCTCGCCCGCGCTCTGAACCGCCTCACTCTCACGGCCCGCGAAGGCAAGACGAGCCCCGCCGACCAGCAGGGAGGCACGATCACGATCACGAACATCGGTGTGTTCGGGATGGATGCCGGCACGCCGATCATCAACCCCGGCGAGGCCGGGATCGTCGCCATGGGCACGATCAGCCAGAAGCCGTGGGTCGTCGACGGCGAGGTGCGCCCCCGCTGGGTCACCACGGTCGCCGGATCGTTCGACCACCGCGTGATCGACGGCGACGGCATGAGCCGGTTCATCGCCGACGTGGCATCCGTGCTCGAGGAGCCGGCGCTGCTCGTCGAGTGACGCCGGTCGACGTCCTGCGCGCACGACGGGGACCGGTGACTTGCTCTCGCTGTCAGAGCGTCGGGCTCACGCTGCCCTGCTCGATCCGGACCCGCTCGGTGCGCGCTCGGCGTGCGGCGACGAGCGAGACCACCGGGCCGATGAACGGCACGAGGATGATGAACAGCGCCGTGCCGATCCAGCCCTTCTTGTCCGGCGACGCGGCGAGGGCGATCAACGCCGCAAGCGCGAGCAGCGCGTGCACGGTGAAAAGAGTCGCCCAGACGATGTCGGTGCCTGCCGGAATCAGTGGATTCATGCGACCGAGCCTAACGTCGCGCCATCCGCGCTCGGTGATATCGCGGCATCGAGAGCGCGCAGCCGATGGCGACGCTCTATCGCCTGCCCTGCGTACGACGCGGCGACGATGAGCGCGGCGTCGAGCAGCCCGACGACGCCGACGCGCTCGCCGCCGGGCAGGACCGCGACGATCAGCGCCCAGACCGGCTCGGTGCCCATGAGGATGCTGGCGCGCGTCGCCGAGGTGCGCCGCACCGCCCAGAAGCCGAGGAGAACGGCGAGCCCTCGGCCACGCGGCATCCGCTCCCGACGTGCCGCGCAGATGAGGCCGAGCGCGATGGCCGCCACGACGAAGCGGAGGGCGGCGGCAGGCGCCACGCCGATATCGAACGTGAGGTCCTTGGCTGCGACGAAGCTCGCTCCCCGGGCCGGCACGCAGCCTGAGGCGGGCCCAAGGCCCACCGGCTGCATGTCGCGAACTCTGGGGCTTCAGTCGATCGATCACCAATTGGGGGGTGTCAGACACACCCCCCCATTGGATTCAACAGTGGAACGAACCGCGGCTTAGAGCCCTCCGGAAGCCGCGGCGTCCGCGTGCTGCTGCACCCGGACTGCTGAGTTCAGGTAGAGAGCGGCCACAACTAGCGCCACTCCGCCACCGATGATAGCGAGCGGCGGATTCGGTGAAGCGGACGCTCCGAAAACCGCGACGAGGCCCTGGATGAAGAACAACGCGGTGAGCAGAATGCCGCTGCCTCGTGTGCTGGTCATCTTCCACCAGGGGCGTGGGGCGTGGGATTCGCCGGCGCCACGGAAGGTTCGAGCCGCCACGACGACGGCTGCCACGAGAGCCACTGTCGCCCACGCGAATCCGAGCTGATAACTGATGGCTGCGAGCGGGATCATGGTGAGCGTGATCCCGACGATGACGATGAGCAGGTACCCGACCTTGGCTCCCGGTGTCTTAATGCGCATATCGTTCCTCCTGGCTCACGGTACTGCTGTGTACGTCGTGTAGCTGCAGTAGTTGAATCCGCAGTTGTGGCAGTCCGGACCAAAGTTGACCCTCACCGGAATGGCAGTCGGCAATTCGGGGGGACCCGACAGTTGGCCCTGCACCCTATACCGCGATGTGCCGGCGCGACCGGATGCGCTGGCCAACACGGCGGTCAGGCGCGTGCTGCGAGCGCTGCAGGATGTCGCCGCGCGCGTGCAGCGCGACTCGCGCTAGGCCGGTCGGAGTTCTGTGAGGGGCGTGATCAGTGCAGCGGCGGGGTTCCAGTGCCGTAAGCCGTGCGCTCGACAATGGATGTCACCCTCGACCAGCTCCAGCGCCTGCGCGAGGTCGGCCGCGCGCAACCGGCGGGCGAGGGCGATGTGCGGCATCCACTTGCCCGGTGCGGTGTGCGGAGCATGCTCACCCGGGCCGACGGCGGCGAGGATCGTCTCGCGAAGCGCGAGCAGTTCGACGGTCGGAACGATGCTGCGTGCCAGCACGCGGCGATCGCCCGAGCCAAAGAGCAGGGGAGCGCCCAGCGTGATCGGGAACGACGGGATGCCGGCGAAGACCTCTGGCACGACCTTCGGCAGCTCGATGCGGGCGACCAGCGTGATGTGCGGTCTGTTGCTCGCCGACGTGTGTGCCGCGAGGCTCGACAGGCCGCGCGCGGCGAGAGCCTCCCACTCGGCATGGATCGCGGCCTCAGCGTCCGGGTCGAGAAGCAGCTCGATCGATGCCGGGGACTGTCGCGGATCTGAATTCCGCATCCGCTCAGCTCACACCACTGAGTCGCCGTTCCGCCAGCAGCGGCACGGCCACCTCACGCGCGGCACGGCGGGCCGTCGTGACTGCGCCGATCGAGACGACCTCGGCGCCGAGCGCCGACGCGAGGATCTCGGGCGCGGGCAGATGCAGCTGGGCCGGCAGCATTTCACGCGCCGCCGTGAGCACGGGCGCGATGCTCTCGGCTACCGCTCCGCATACGATCACACACGCCGGGTCGTACATGCTGCCCAGCACGCCGACGACACGGGCAAGCGTCTCGCCGACGCGTGTGGTGGCGAGGAGGGCGTCGGCGTCGCCCGCCGTCGCTGCCGTCAGCACGACTCGGGGATCGATGCGACCCTCGCGTGCGAGTCGGCCGATCTCCGATTCGGGCGCGATCTCGCCGCTCTCCACCGCGGCGCGCACCTGATCCTGCAGGGCGTAGCGCAGGCCGAACGCCGAACCGACGCCGATGATGTGGTCGAACACGACGCCCTCCCCGACGCCGCCATGGGCGCCGTGCAGCACGTGGCCGTCGACGACGACTCCACCGCCGAAGCGTTCGCTCGCGAGCAGTGCGACGTAGTCGCGGCATCCGACCGCTGCTCCGGCTGAACCCTCGGCGATCGCGGCGAGCTGTGCGTCGTTCTTGATCTGCACGACCGGAGCCCAGTCGGCGAGCGCGTCGGCGAGCCCGGGATTGGTGCGCTCCCAGAACCCCTCGGGATGCGGCGGGGAGATGCCGGCGCGGTTCACCGGCGCGGCGACGCCGACGCAGATCGCGAGCACCGCCTCTCGCGAGACACCGGCCTCGGCGAGCGCGTGATCCATCTGGTCGAGGATCGTCGCGCGGCGTGCTGTCGCGGTCTGGGTCGGATCGAGGTCGGTGCGGTGGTGCACGAGGGTGTGCTCTGTAGGGTCGGCGACGGTCACCGCGAGGTGCGTGTCGCCGGCATCCACCCCGATGACCACGCCCAGGTCGGATGCCAGCACGAAGCGTCGCGCGGGCCGGCCTGCCCGGTAGCTCCCGGTGGCACGGGCGTTGGGAAGCTCGCGCAGCACTCCGGCGTCGACGAGGGTGTCGATGCCGTCGATCGTCGTCGAACGGGTCAGCGAGGTGCTCGCCATCGCCTCGGTCGCGGTGAACTCCCCGGCCGTCCAGGCGAAGTCGAGGATCGCGCCGACGCTGGCTCGTCCGGTGCCCAGACCTGCGGAGACTTCTGTCACGGGTCTTGACCTCACTCTCATCCAGATGAGAGAGTACCGTTCATCGAAGTAAATTCGCTCACTAGATTTAGTCTGCAGATTTACAGGACGAAAGGACGACGGTGTCTGTGAAACCCCCACGCCCGGCGCAGCTGGTGGCCGGTGCGGCCGCCCTCGCCCTGGTCGGCGCGGCTCTGACCGGCTGCTCGACGGCCGGCGGAACCGAGACGATCCGCTTCACGTTCAGCAAACGCGAGGCCATCGAGTTCATGACCGGGCTCGTCGCCGACTACAACGCCTCTCAAGACAAGGTGCGGGTCGAGATCGACACCTCGGGCGTCGACGTCGTCTCGGCGAGCTTCGTGCGCGGCAACCCGCCCGACATCATGCTGGCCAACTACAACTACGAGATCGCCCGCTTCGTGCAGCGCTGCGCACTCACCGATCTCTCCGACACCGACGCCGCCGCGACCATCCGCGACGATCTGCAGCCGCTCATGGAGCAGTACGGCTCCTGCGAGGGGCGCACGAGCGCGCTGCCGTACTCGGTGATGGGCGCGTCGGTCATCTACAACAAGCAGATCTTCGACGAGCAGGGCCTCGAGGTCCCGCAGACCTGGGACGAGCTGCTCGCGGTGTGCGATCAGCTGAAGCAGGCGGGGATCGACCCGTTCTATGCCACCTTCAAGGACGACTGGACCGTCGCGCAGGGCTGGTACGACTACACCGCCGGCGGCTCGGTCGACGTGATCGACTTCTTCGACACGCTCGCGCAGGAGGGCACCGAGGTGGGGCCCGACTCCGAGGTGTCGTTCGAGAAGGACTTCGCCGAGCCCATGGACCGGATGATGACGCTCGCCAGCGAGTACACCAACGCGGATGCCGCGAGCCGCGGCTACGGCGACGGCAACCTCGCGTTCGGCAAGGGCGAGGCGGCGATGTACCTGCAGGGTCCGTGGGCGTTCAGCGAGATCGAGAAGACCGCGCCCGACCTCGACCTCGGCACCTTCCCGCTGCCGATGACCGACGACCCGGCCGACCTCGGCGTGCGCGTCAACATGGACCTCGCCGCGATGATCCCCGAGGGATCGCAGCACCAGGAGGCAGCGGGTGACTTCCTCGAGTACCTGTTCCAGCCCGAGAACATCGAGGCCTACAACGCGTCGCAGCTCGGATTCACCCCGACGAAGGACGCGCCGGCCCCGGACGACCCTCGGATCGAGGGGATGATCGAGTACTACGACAACGGCCAGATCTATCAGGGACCCTCGGTGCTCGTGCCCCGAACCCTGCCGGTCTTCAACTACGCGCAGGCGATGGTGCTCGGCGCGTCCACGACCTCCACGTTGCGCACCATGGATGCCGACTGGGCGAGGATCGCGTTCCGCGCTCCCATCCCGTCGACCCAGGACAACGCCTCCGGTGAGGACTCAGCATCCGGCGAGACAGAGGAGTCCACGCCATGACGAACACCGCTCTGCCCAACCCGGCAGCTCCCAACCCCTCGTCGTCGCGGCCGACGGCGGGCAACATCACGAAGCCGAACACCCCCACGACCGACACCACGGCGATCGTCACGGGAGGCACGCGAGAACTCGGTCGCCGCACTCGCAAGGTCGAGCCGATCTACTACCTGTTCCTGCTGCCGACGCTGGTGATCTTCACGCTCGCGATCACCGTGCCCGGCATCATGGGCATCTTCTTCAGCTTCACCGACTCGATCGGCATCGGCGAGTGGAGCTTCAACGGGCTGACCAACTACATCGCGATGTTCAGCGACCCGGCCATCCTGCAGAGCTACCTGTTCACGTTCGGATTCTCGATCGCCACGGTGATCGTCGTCAACGTGATCGCCTTCCTGTTGGCGGTCGGGCTGACCTCCCGCATCCGCTTCAAGACGGGGCTGCGCACGATCTTCGTCATCCCGATGGTGATCTCGGGCATCATCATCGCCTACGTCTTCAACTTCCTCTTCTCGAACTCGATCCCCGCCGCCGGTGCTGTCACCGGCATCCCGTGGCTCTCGACGAGTCTTCTCGCGAACCCCGATCTCGCGTGGGTGGCGATAGTGATCGTGACCGCGTGGCAGGCCGTGCCCGGCACGCTGCTGATCTACATCGCCGGCCTGCTCTCGGTTCCGGGCGAGGTCTACGAGGCGGCCAGCATCGACGGCGCGAACAAGAGGCAGCAGCTCTTCCGCATCACGCTGCCCCTCGTCGCGGGATACGTGGTGATCAACGTCATCCTGGGCTTCAAGGGCTTCCTCAACGCCTACGACATCATCGTCGGCCTCACCAACGGCGGCCCCGGCACCGCCACCCGCAGCGTCGCGATGACGATCATCGCGGGCTTCAACGGCGGCGACTACGCCTACCAGATGGCCAACGCGACGATCTTCTTCATCGTCGCCGTGCTCATCTCCCTGCTGCAGCTCTCGCTGACCCGCGGAAGGAACGCACTCTGATGTCGACGCAGACACTCACCACCATCCCCACCTCGGGCAAGAAGCCGCGCGTCCGCATGGAGCGCGTCAACTGGTCGGGCACGATCATCCTGATCCTGTGTGCCGTCACCGTGCTGCTGCCGCTGTACGTCACGATCTCGATGGCCTTCAAGACCACGGGACAGGCGGTCGACGGCAACGCGTTCTCGCTGCCGGCGCCCTTCAGCATCGACGGGTTCGTCGAGGCCTGGAATCTCACGAAGTTCCCGGTGGGCGCGGGGATCTCTCTGCTCGTCACGGCCGGCACGGTGGTCGCGACGATCGTGCTCGCGGCCTTCGCGTCGTACGCGATCGTGCGCAACTGGGACCACCGCCTGTTCCGCTGGTCGTTCTTCTACCTGCTCGCCGCGATGTTCATCCCGTTCCCCGTCGTGGCGCTGCCACAGATCCAGCTCACGGGCTGGGTGGGGCTCGACAACCCGTTCGGCGTCATCATCCTCGCCACGATGTTCCAGCTGAGCTTCAGCGTGCTGCTGTTCACCGCGTTCCTCCGGTCGATCCCGATCGAGCTCGAAGAGAGCGCGCGCATCGACGGCGCCACCACCTGGCAGACGTTCTGGCGGCTGATCTTCCCCCTGCTGGCACCGATGAGCGCGACGGTCGGCATCTTCGCGTTCCTCTACGCCTGGAACGATTTCATGATGCCGTCGCTGATCATCTCCGACCCTGCGCTGCAGACGCTGCCGGTGCGGCAGAACCTCTTCCAGACCCAGTTCAGCAACAACTACAACGTGTCGTTCGCCTCGTACCTGATGGCGATGGCCCCGGCGATCCTGGCGTACCTGTTCACGCAGCGCTTCGTCATGGAGGGCGTCACGCAGGGCGCCGTCAAGGGCTGACGCCCCGACCGCGACACACACCGACCCGACCGCAGACCGCAACACGAAGGAGCACCACCCCTCATGACCGATGCGCTTCTCACCGAGACCCGCGACGAGACCCCCGACGGCACGACGGCAGCGTGGTGGCGCCAGGCCGCCGTCTACCAGATCTATCCCCGCAGCTTCGCCGATGCGAACGGCGACGGACTCGGCGACATCCCGGGCATCGTCTCGCGGGCCGACTACCTGCGCGACCTCGGCATCGACGCCGTGTGGCTCAGCCCCTTCTATCCGTCGGCGCTGGCCGACGGCGGATACGACGTCGCCGACTACCGCGACGTCGACCCGCGCCTGGGCACGCTCGAGGACTTCGACGAGATGGTCGCTGCTCTGCACGACCGCGGCATCCGTGTCGTGGTCGACATCGTGCCGAACCATTCGTCGGATCTGCACGAGTGGTTCCAGGAGGCGCTCGCCGCCGGTCGTGGCTCGGCTGCCCGAGAGCGATACATCTTCCGCGAGGGCTCCGGCCCCGACGGCGCCGAGCCGCCGACCGACTGGACGGCCGCGTTCGGTGGTTCGGCATGGGAGCGGGTCGAAGACGGCCAGTGGTACCTGCACAGCTTCGCCCCCGAGCAGCCCGACTTCAACTGGGACCACCCCGAGGTGCGCGAGGACTTCCTGAAGACCCTGCGCTTCTGGTCGGACCGCGGCGTCGACGGCTTCCGCATCGACGTGGCCCACATGCTCACCAAGGACCTCTCCGAGCCGCTGCCCAGCTCGGCCGAGCTCGAGGGAATGCCCCATGACGGCACCCACCCGCTGCATGACCGCGACGACGTGCACGAGATCTACGCCGAGTGGCGGCGCGTCTTCAACGAGTACGACCCGCCCCGCACGGCCGTCGCCGAAGCGTGGGTGAGCACCCCCGAGCGTCGCGCGCGGTACGCGTCCGCGGAAGGCCTCGGCCAGGCGTTCAACTTCGATCTGCTGGTCGCCGACTTCGACGCGACGCAGTTCCGCACGATCATCACCGACAATCTGGCCCAGTCGGATGCCACAGGATCGTCGACCACGTGGGTGCTGTCGAACCACGACGTCACTCGTCACGCGACGCGCTATGGCCTGGCTCCGCTCGACGGGCGCACCGGGGTGAAGCAGGGGGTCGAGTGGGTCGCCGCAGGCGGGCCGGAGGGGGAGCTCGATCGCGAGGTGGGCCTTCGTCGGGCGCACGCCGCGACACTGCTGCTGCTCGGGCTGCCCGGCAGCACCTACCTCTACCAGGGTGAGGAGCTCGGTCTGCAGGAGGTCGCCGAGATCGGCCCCGACCAGCGCCAGGACCCGGCGTTCTTCCGCGGTGCTGTCTTCGACGGACTCGGGCGAGACGGATGCCGCGTGCCGCTGCCTTGGACCGCATCCGGCCCGTCGTTCGGATTCGGTTCAGCGCAGGCGCACCTGCCCCAGCCCGCGTGGTTCGCCGAGTCCGCGGTGGATGTGGAGGCAGCGGATCCGTCGTCCACGCTGTCGCTCTACCGTGAGGCGCTGCGTCTGCGGCACGAGCTGCAGACCGACGAGAGCCTCGAGTGGATCGAGACCGGCCGTGCCGACGTGCTGCGCTTCGCTCGACCCAACGGCTGGCAGATCGTGACCAACTTCGGCACCGAGCCGTATGACCTCGGGGCGGATGCCGCAGGCGTCGTGCTCGGGGCGGTCGTCGACGGGGCTCTGCCCGGTGACTCGACGGTGTGGATCGCGCCCGACCTGATCGGCTGACGCAAAACGGGGCGACGAGCACCGATTTGATAATGGTTCTCATTAGCGTTTAGAGTGAGAGCATGAAGAAGCCGCTCGTCGCCCTCGCCCTGGCATCCGTCGCCGTCCTGTCGCTGGCCGGATGCTCCACCACCCCCGCAGCGGGGGAGGGCAGCGGCGACGGGACGATCGCGGTCGCCGCGAGCACGAACGTCTACGGCTCGCTCGCCGAGCAGATCGGCGGCGACCGCGTCGACGTGACCTCGATCATCGAGTCGGCCACGCAGGATCCCCACTCGTACGAGGCCTCGGCCCGCGACCGACTCACCGTGCAGAAGGCCGATCTCGTGATCGAGAACGGCGGCGGCTACGACGCGTTCATCGACACGCTCCTGGAGGATGCCGGAGACCCGCACCTGGTGACGGCCGTCGAGTTCTCGCACGACTTCCCCGGCAACGAGGGCCACGAGGGCGAGGAGAGCGCGGCCGAGGAGGAGCACGACCACGATCACGACCATGCCGAGGGCGAGGGCGAGGCGGGCCACGAGGGTCATGACCACATCGAGGGCTTCAACGAGCACGTCTGGTTCGACCCGCACACGATGATCCACGTGGTCGAGGCGATCGCCGACGAACTCGCTGCGATCGACCCCGACGGCGAGGCGGAGTTCAGCGCCAACGCGGAAGAGATCGTCGCCGACCTCGAGGGCTTCGAGGCCGACCTCGAGACGCTCAAGACGGATGCCGCCGGGGCGAACGTGATCATCACCGAGCCTGTTCCCGGGTACCTCGCCTCCGCAGCGGGACTCACCGATGTCACCCCCGAGGGATTCGCGGAGTCCGTCGAGGAGGGCAGCGACGTCGCCCCCGCGACCCTGCTCGCCACCCTGAACGTGATCGACGCCGGCGACGTGGCGGCCGTGCTCACCAATGCGCAGACCGGCGGAGCCGAGACGCAGCGGGTCGAGGACGCGGCGACGGATGCCGGCATCCCCGTCGTCGCCTTCACGGAGCTGCTGCCCGACGGATCGTCGTACTCTGAGTGGATGAGTGACGCGATCCAGAGCCTCGCCGACGCGCTCCAGTCGTGAGCGCCGCCGCCGACGCGCGGGCAGGAGCCGAGACGACCCCGGTGCTCGAGGTGCGGGGAGCCGCCCTCCAGCGCGGCGACCGGGAACTGTGGTCGGGCCTCGACCTGGCCGTCGACCCCGGCGAGTTCATCGCCGTGCTCGGGCCGTCGGGTTCGGGCAAGACCACGCTCCTGCGCAGCATCCTGGGGCTGCAGCCGCTCTCGGCCGGAGCGATCACCGTCGCCGGCGGCCCGGTGCGCAAGGGCAATCCGCGCATCGGATACATCCCGCAGCAGCGCTCCCTGGCTCCCGATACGAGCATGCGAGCCCGGGACCTCGTGGCGCTCGGAGTGCAGGGCAGCCGCTTCGGCCTCCCGATCCCGCACCGCGGCGACAAGGCCAAGGTCGATGAGCTGCTCGCCTCTGTCGGGGCCTCGCACTACGCCGACCGCCGCGTCGGACTGCTCTCGGGCGGAGAGCAGCAGCGACTGAGGGTGGGCCAGGCACTCGCCGACGAACCCGCTCTGCTGCTGTGCGACGAGCCGCTGTCGAACCTCGACCTCGCGAACCAGGTCGCGATCACCGACATCATCGACCGTCAGCGCCGAGAGCGGGCGGCTGCCGTGCTGTTCGTCACCCACGACATCAACCCGATCCTCGGCCGCGTCGACCGCATCCTCTACATCGCCGGCGGTCGATTCGTGCTCGGCACCCCCGAGGAGGTGCTGCAGACGCGAGTGCTCACCGAGCTCTACGGCACCCCGGTGTTCGTGCTGCGCGCCGGCGACCGGCTCGTCGTCGTCGGGGTGCCGGATGCCGAGCCCCACCACCCGCACGACCACGATCACGATCACGGAGGTGCCGCATGACCGTCATGACCGGCATCGTCCAGGCCGTCGACTGGAGCGACGTCTTCTCGTTCCAGGACTACGGCGAGCTCGTCGCCCTGCTCGCGAACTCGATCATCGCGGGCGCGGTGCTCGGCATCGTCGGGGGACTCATCGGCGTCTTCGTGATGCAGCGCGACCTCGCCTTCGCGGTGCACGGCGTCAGCGAGCTGTCGTTCGCAGGCGCCGCCGCGGCGCTGCTCTTCGGGGGCAGCGTGGTCGTCGGATCCCTCGGCGGTGCCCTGGTGGCGGCGATCCTGATCGGCATCCTCGGCGCGAAGGCCCGAGACCGCAACTCGATCGTCGGGGTGCTGATGCCGTTCGGCCTCGGCCTCGGCATCCTGTTCCTGTCGCTCTACGACGGGCGCAGCGCCAACCGCTTCAGCCTGCTGACCGGACAGATCGTCTCGGTCTCGAGTCCCGACCTCGGCTGGCTGCTCGGCATCAGCATCGTGGTGCTGCTCGGACTGCTGCTCATGTGGAACCCGCTGCGCTTCGACTCTCTCGACCCCGAGTCGGCCGCCGCCCGCGGAGTGCCCACCCGCGCCGTGAGCCTGATGTTCATGGTGCTGCTCGGTCTGATCGTCGCGGTCAGCGTGCACATCATCGGTGCGCTGCTCGTGATGGCGCTGCTCGTGACACCCGCGGCCGCCGCGATGCGCGTCTCGGCCGGACCGGTGGCCGTGCCGCTGCTCGCGGCGCTGTTCGGCTTCGTGTCGGCTGTCGGCGGGATCCTCCTCGCCCTCGCCGGGACGCTGCCCGTGAGCCCGTACATCACGACACTGTCGTTCACGATCTACGTCGTGTGCTGGATCGTCCAGCGTGCCCGGGGCGGCGTGCGCCGCGTGCGGGCCTGACCCCCCCACCCCCGGTTCGAATCGCGCACTGTGCAGATCCGAGGGCCCGAGAACTGCCAAGTGCGCGACTCGAAAGCCCTGTGGCACTCCCAGGGCCCGGCAAGGGCGGCACGCCTAGAATCGTGGGTATGGCTCAGCGGAACACCTGGCAGCGCGATCGCGTGCGCGAAGCCCTCGCCGACGCGCGAGGGTTCGTCAGCGCGCAGAATCTGCATGCCTCGCTCCGCGATGACAACACCGGCATCGGCCTCGCCACGGTCTATCGGGCGCTGGCCGGACTCGCCGCAGCCGGCGACGCGGACTCGCTGCAGAGCCCCGAGGGCGAGGCGCTGTACCGCGCGTGCACGACGCAGGGTCACCACCATCACCTGATCTGCCGAAACTGCGGACTCACGGTCGAGATCGAGGCCACCGACGTCGAGCAGTGGGCCCACCGCACCGCCGCTCTGCACGGATTCACGGATGCCGCACACGTGGTCGACATCTTCGGGCTGTGCGCCTCGTGCACCAACAAGCGCGACGCCGAAGAGGCAGCGACCGCGTGACCACTCAGGCCGCTCCACGGACGGTGCACTCGCACCGGCCCTCCCGATCGCCGCGCTCGCCGTGGATCGGAGTGGCCCTCGGCGCCGCGATCGTGGCGGCGCTCTTCCTCATCGACCGTTTCCTTCCGTCGCTCTTCGCCGCGAGCCTGGAGAGCAGGGCGCAGGACGGCCTGACCCTCGCTCTGAGTGTGCTGATCGAGGCTCTGCCGTTCGTGATCCTCGGCGTGCTGCTGTCGATCGTCGTGCAGGTCTGGCTGCCCGCCGACGTCATCCACCGCTGGCTGCCGAAGCGCGCATGGGCGCGACGTGCCGTGCTGTCGCTGCTGGGAATGCTGATCCCCGTGTGCGAGTGCGGCAACGTGCCGTTCGCGCGCGGGCTGATGATGCGCGGCCTGGGCGCCGCCGAGGCGCTGACGTTCCTGATCGCCGCCCCGATCGTGAATCCGATCGTGATCCTCACCACTCATGCGGCGTTCGGCTTCGACGACGGCATCCTGGTCGCACGTCTCGTCGGCGGCTACCTGATCGCCAACCTCATCGGCTGGATCTACAGCCGCCACCCTTCGCCCGACTCGCTGCTCACCCAGCGGTTCATCGACACCTGCGACCGCGTCACGCGTGAGCACGGCACCCCGGTGCGTCGCAGCCTCACGCAGTTCCTCGTCGAGCTGCGCGCCGTGATGCCGGCACTCGTGATCGGCTCGGCGCTCGCCGGAGCCGTGCAGGTGCTCATCCCGCGCGACCTGCTGTTGGCGATCGGCTCGAACCCCGTGCTGTCGATCCTCGCGATGATGGCTCTGGCGATGACCGTGGCCATCTGCTCGAACGTCGATGCGTTCTTCGCTCTCTCGTTCGCCTCGACCTTCTCATCCGGTGCGATCGTGGCGTTCCTGCTGGTGGGTCCGCTCGTCGACGTGAAGATGCTGGCGCTCATGCGCACCACCTTCACCACCCGGACGCTGGTCGGCATCGTCGCGGTGGTCCTGTCCGCCGCCTTCGTGATCGGGATCGGGGTGAACGTCTTTGTCTGATCACGCGAACCCCTCCCCGGCCCGCTCGCGCGCCCGCGCCCTGGGCACCCGCTGGCTCGGCATCGGCCTCGCCGCGGTCATCTCGGTCGTCACGCTCGGACTCGGCCTGACGGGTCGGCTGAACCTCTACATCAGCCCCGAGTCGGTGTGGTTCG
Source organism: Actinomycetota bacterium (assembly GCA_037033305.1). Taxonomy (GTDB): domain Bacteria; phylum Actinomycetota; class Actinomycetes; order Actinomycetales; family Microbacteriaceae; genus Microbacterium. Next base: position 44,980 of record JAZBLP010000015.1, read on the forward strand.
CATGTGCCGCAGCCGTCGTGACTCTGCTGGGAGCCATCTGGTCGTGCACCCTGCCGCTCGGAGAAGAGGGCGACCACGGGCACGATCACGGCGACGACACAGACGCGGATGCGGAGCCCTCACCTCGCCGCAGTCTCGCGCTCGTCGGCACGGTCACCGGAGGGGTCGTCGCCTCGGGCGTCGTCATCGCCGCTCTCGTGCTGCCGCCCGCATCGCTGTCGGTCGAGTTGGCGATGTCGCGCGTGGGCGAGCAGACCGCACTGTTCGCGGGCGCCGATGACGTGACGCTCGGCGTCGCCGACACCACGACGTTCGGCGTGGGCGACTGGGCGAGCGTGTTCGCGACGGCGACCAACACCGCGGCCTACGACGGCAAGACGGTCACGCTGACCGGCTTCGTCACCCCCACGGATGCCGACGGGGTCAACCTGACCCGCCTGGTCATCACGCACTGCGTGATCGATGCGCAGCCGGCGACCCTGCCGGTGACCATCGACGCGGGAGAGTTCGACACCGGCCAGTGGGTCGAGGTCGAGGGCACGGTCAAGGCGGATGCCGACGGCTCGCTGCACGTCGAACCCACCACCGTCACCGCGATCGACGAGCCTCAGGACCCGTATGAGTACTGACGACGAGCGCCCCGACGTGCCCGCCGTGCCGCGGACACGAGCCGAACTGCGTGCCGCCCGCGAGGCGGAGGCTGCCGCGACTGCCGCGACTGCCGCGACTGCCGCGGAGACGGACACGCCCGCGGCTCGCCCGGCCGGCGCCGAGCGGCCGACGCGTTCGACCTTCGTCCCGCCGGACGCGGAATCCTCGACGACGCTCGCGGCTCACTCCACGACCGACTACGTGCCCCCCGCGCCGGTGAAGCCGAGGGCCGAGAAGAAGCCGAGGGCCGAGAAGGCACCGAAGCCCGCCAAGGCCCCGAAGCCCGAGAAGAAGACGAAGCCCGGGCAGCGTCCCCCGCGCGAGAAGTCTGCCGCGTCGCAGAAGCCGGCCGAGGCAGGGCCGGCGCCCGAGAAGCCCGGCGCCTGGCGCGACAAGCGCTTCCTGCTCGCGCTCGGCGCGGTGCTCGGCATCCTCGTGCTGGTGGGGGCAGGGCTCGGCGTCGTGAGCCTGACGCAGGGGCCCCGCATCACCGAGGTGCAGGTGAACCCGACCGCGGCGATCGAGACCTCGGGCAGCCGGGTCATCCTCACCGCGAACCAGTCTCTCGCCGCGATCGACGAATCGCAGATCACGGTCGACCCCGCCGTGCCCTTCACTCTCGATGCGGCTGGCCGCGGCATCGGCATCCGCTTCACCGTGCCGCTCGACGATGACACCGAGTACACGGTGAAGGTCGCCGATGCCGTGGGCGCCGGAGGAGGTCCGAGCGCCACGCTGTCGACGAGCTTCTCGACTCCGGCATCCCACATCTTCCTGCTGCGCCGAGACCCCGACGGCGACGACCAGATCTTCCGCACCGACCTGACGGGTGAGAAGGCGCAGCCCGTGTTCGCGGCCGACAAGATCAACGACTTCCGTGCCACCTCGTCGCAGCTCGTGGTCTCGGTCGAGGAGGACGAGGGCTCGAAGCTGCTCGTGATGGACCGGGACGGCACAGATCAGCGCGAGCTCGAGCTGCCCGGAGTCGGGTACGTCGGCGCGATCCAGGTCTCCGACCGCGGGGGTCTGGTCGGCTACAGCTATTCCGACAAGGAGCTCAGCGACACCGAGGGACGCGCCAGCGTGCTCGTGACCCAGTCGCTGAGCGGCGACGACGACCCGGTGGTGACCGAGGTCGGGGGCAAGGAGGCGAACATCTTCGTCTGGCAGTTCGTGCCCGACAGTTCCGCCGTGCTCTTCATCGACTTCGACGGTGCGCTCTCGCTGGTCGATCGCTCGACCGACGCGGGCGTGCAGTCCCTCGGTCTCGCCACGACGATCCAGGGCATCTCGCGCGGCACGTACACGGCGATCGTCGAGCGCCTCGACGGCACGGTGGTCGAGCTGAATCTCACCGACGGATCTGAGGTGCCGCTCGAAGCATCGAGTCCCGATTACGGCACCGCGATCACGATCACGCCGTTCCCCGGTGGCACGCTGCGCCACGTGGTGTCGCGCGACGAGAACGGGCTGCCCGTCGGTCAGGCGGTCATCCGGGTCAACGACGAGGGTGCGGCGACACCGCTCGTCGAGGTCGACGCGACCGACTCGATCCTGCAGGCGTGCGCATCGCCCAGCGGTCAGTACGCGGCAGTCGTGATCGCGCCCGACCTCGCCGACAACCCCTACGACCAGATGCTGCTGCCGCTGCCCGAGAACCTCGAGACGCACCTGCTGGATCTGCGGACGGGCGATGAGATCGTGGCGCTCACCGGGTTCGACGCCTCGTGGTGCCAGACGGCGCCCCAGTTCTGAGCCCATGCCGACGGATGCCCTGCACCGAGCGACCCGCGCCGAGCTGAGCGGGCTGCCGGTCGAGGTCGCGCCGTTGCTGCTCGGCGGCGAGCTGCGCACCGTCGTCGCAGGCGTCGAGGTGCGACTTCGGCTCACCGAGGTCGAGGCCTATCACGGCCAGGGCACGGGACCGGCGGCCGACCCCGGATCGCACGCGCGCATGGGCCGCACGGCACGCAACGCGACGATGTGGGGCGAGCCAGGGCACCTGTACGTCTATCTGAGCCACGGCATCCACTCGTGCGTCAACGTCGTCTCGGGGTCGGAGGGTCAGGCCGGCGGAATCCTGCTGCGCGCGGGCGAGGTGGTATACGGCGCGGATGCCGTCGCCGTCCGGCGCCGCGCGACGACCCCGCTGTCGGCGACCGCACTGCGCGACCTCGCCCGCGGACCCGGCAGATTCGGCCAGGCGGTCGGGCTGCGGCATCCGATCCACGACGGCATCGATGCTGTCACCGGCGAGGAGTTCGAGGGCGCTCGCGCCGAGCTGTGGGTGCGCGACGAACCCCTGACCGAGGTGGCGACCGGACCGAGAGTCGGCGTCGCAGGCGTGGCCGGTACGGCGGCGTTCCCCTGGCGCTTCTGGATCGCGGGCGAGCCGACGGTCTCGCCGTTCCGCTGGGGGAGGGGCGCTCAGGCAGCGTCCATCGACCGCGCCTGAGTCCTGCTCAGGCCGAGTCCCTCCACACGACGGGCGTCGGCAGCATGATGCCCTCACGCGGTCGCTGATCGTCGCGCAGCTGCGCGAGCACGGATGCCGCCGCCGCCGCCCCGAGTCCCTGTGCGGGCTGATCGACGGTCGAGAGCAGCGGGGTGGTGCGCGTCGCCCAGGTGCTGTTGTCGAAGCCGACGACGCCCACGTCATCCGGCACGCGGCGTCCCGCTTCGCGCAGCGCCCACATCGCCCCGGCGGCCACGGCGTCCGACGCGGCGAACACCCCGTCGATGTCGGGAGCGCGCTCGAGCAGGCGGGTCATCGCCGCGGCGCCGTCGGCATAGGAGTACAGCGGCACCTCTTCGACGAGGGCGGAGTCGAAGTCGTCGCCGAGTGCGTCGGTGAAGCCTGCGAGTCGATCGGTGCCGGAGTCGCGGTCGAGGGCGGCGGCGATCATGCCGACCCTCGTGCGCCCCGTCGCCAAGAGGCGCGAGGTCACGGCCTGCGCGGCGCCGCGGTTGTCGACGCCGACCCAGGCGGCATCCACGTCCGGCGGGTGTCCGACATAGGTGACGGGCAGGTCGAGTCGCATGACGGCCTTGGTGATGGGGTCCTGCGCGCGGGCCGAGACGATCACGGCGCCGTCGACGAACCCGCCGTTGAGGTAGCGCGCGACGCGTTCGGTGTCGCGCACCGAGTCGACCACGAGGCAGACCATCTGGTAGTCCGCCTCGGAGAGGGTCTCGTTGGTGCCGAGCATGATCGCGCCGATGTTGGGGTCTTCGAGGAACAGCGCGTGCGGCTCGTGCACGATGAACGCGATGGCCTGCGTGCGCTGGCGTACGAGGTTCTGCGCTGCGGTGTTCGGCACGTAGCCGACCTCGCGGATCGCGTCTTCGATCGCGGTGCGCGCGGCGTCTGACACGTACCCGCCGTTGATCACGCGACTGACGGTTCCCCTGGAGACTCCTGCGACGCGCGCGACATCGTGCACGGTGCTGCGACGACGGGCGGAAGTGCTCATGGTCGACAGCCTAGCGATCCCGACTTGACGCGCTTCGCCACGACATGCGACGATGTGTGCACGTTCACAGAAATCCGCCCCGTGTCGTCCGCGGTGCAGACTGTGCACGTGCACACATGATCCGCAAAGGAGCGTCACCGATGGCCGCCGCTGTGTCCGACCGCATCGCCACCCTCTCGACAGGGCGCGGCCTCGTCTTCGGATGCGACTACAACCCCGAGCAGTGGGACCGCGGTGTCTGGCCCGAAGACGTGCGGCTCATGCAGCAGGCCGGCGTCGGACTCGTGGCGATCAACATCTTCGGCTGGTCGTCGATCAACCCCGCCAGGGGAGTGTGGGACTTCAGTGCCCTCGACGAGATCATCGCGCTGCTGCACGCCGCCGACATCCGCATCAACCTCGGCACCGGAACCGCGTCGCCCGCCCCGTGGCTGACCGCGCAGCATCCCGAGATCCTCCCGGTCGGCGAGGACGGCACCGTCTTCCAGCAGGGCGGACGCCAGGGGTACTGCCCGAGCTCGCCGCTCTTCCGCGCGTACGCCGCCGAGGTCGTCACCCGCGTGGTCGAGCGCTACGGCGACCACCCCGCCGTGTCGCTCTGGCACGTGTCGAACGAGCTGGGCTGCCACAACGCACTCTGCTACTGCGACACGAGCGCCGAGGCATTCCGCGGCTGGCTGCGCGAGCGCTACGTCGACATCGACGCGCTGAACCGCGCGTGGGGCACCACCTTCTGGAGCCAGCGCTACAGCGACTTCGCCGACGTGCGCGTGCCGGGTCAGGCGCTCTCGCTGCGCAACCCCGGGCAGATCCTCGACTTCCAGCGGTTCAGCTCCGACGAGCAGCTCGCGCTCTACCGCGCCGAGGCGGCGATCCTGCGCGAGCGCAGCGAGGTTCCGGTCACGACCAACTTCATGGTCACGGCGCACATCCGCAACCTCGACTACTGGACGTGGGCGGGCGAGATGGACCTGATCGCCAACGACCACTACCTCGACCGTCGCCTCGACGATGCGCGTGGCGAGCTCTCGTTCGCCGCCGACCTCACCCGCGGTCTCGCGCAGGGGGCGCCCTGGCTGCTCATGGAGACGTCGACCGGCGCCGTCAACTGGCAGCCCTACAACCTCGCCAAGGCCCCGGGCGAGATGCAGCGCAACATCGCCGCGCACGTCGCCCGCGGCGCCGACGGAATCTGCTTCTTCCAGTGGCGTGCGTCGACCCAGGGCGCCGAGAAGTACCACACGGCACTCGTGCCGCATGCGGGTGAGGACTCCGAGCAGTGGCGCGAGGTCGTCGAGCTCGGCGGTCTGCTCGATCGTCTCGGCGAGGTCGCCGGCACGCGCGTCGTCGCGGACGCCGCCCTGTTCTTCTCCTGGGAGAGCTGGTGGGCCGCCGAGAACGAGGGCCGCCCCAGCGAGGCGCTCACCTACCTCGGGCAGGTGCACGCGGCCCACGCCGCGCTGGCGGATGCCGGTGTCACCACCGACGTCGTGCGCCCGGGCAGCGATCTCGACGGCTACCGCCTGCTGATCGTCCCCGCGCTGCACCTCATCAGCGATGCCGACGCCGCAGCCATCGCCCGTGCGGTCGAGAACGGCGCGACAGCGTTGATCACCTTCTTCAGCGGCATCGTCGACGAGGAAGACCGCGTGCGCACCGGCGGCTACCCCGGCGCGTTCCGCGACCTGCTCGGCATCCGCTCCGAGGAGTTCGCCCCGCTCCGCCCCGACGAGACCGTGTTCCTCACCGACGGCACGACCGGGTCGGTATGGACCGAGCGGCTGCAGGCGACGGATGCCGAGGTCGTGGCCTCGTTCGCCGACGGACCGTCGGCGGGGTATCCCGCGCTGACCCGTCGTTCGGTGGGCGACGGCGCGGCCTGGTTCGTCGCCACGCAGCCCGACCGCATCGCCTACCGCGACCTCGTCGCCCGGCTGGCCGACGCTGCCGGCGTGCTCCCCCACGTCGACGCGAATCGCGACGTCGAGATCGTGCGCCGCACGGGCGCCGCCGGCAGCTTCGTGTTCGTCATCAACCACGGCGAATCCGCCGTCGAGATCTCCACCACGGGGCACGACCTCGTCACCGACGCCCCCGCAACCGGCTCCGTGCCGGCCGGGGCGGTCCGCATCATCAAGGAGGATGTATGACCACCACGCTCACCGCTCCGGCGGTCGCCTCGGCGCCCCAGGCGCCGGGCCGCCGCCGACGGATCCCGCACAAGGGCGCGATCGCGTTCCTGATCGTCCCCTTCGGCGTGCTGTTCGCGCTGTTCTACGTCGTCCCGATCGCCTACGCCTTCTGGCAGTCGCTGCTCGTCGTCGAGCGCGACGGCACGTTCGGCAAGGCCGAGCAGGTGTTCGGCGGCTTCGCTCAGTACGTTCTCGTGTTCCAGAACGAGGCCTTCTGGGCCTCGATGGGGCGGATGCTGACGTTCGGCGTCGTGCAGGTGCCGGTCATGCTCGGCCTCGCCCTGCTGTTCGCCCTGCTGCTGGATTCACCGCTCGTGCGGGGCAAGCGCTTCTTCCGCCTCGCCTTCTTCGTGCCGTACGCGGTGCCCGGCGTGATCGCGGCGATCATGTGGGGCTCGCTGTTCTCGCCCAACCTGTCTCCGTTCACCGCCATCACGAAGAACATCGACTTCCTCGGCGCCGACCTCGTGCTGTGGTCGATCGCGAACGTCGTCACCTGGGTCTATGTCGGCTACAACATGCTGATCATCTACTCGGCGCTGCTGTCGATCCCGCAGGAGCTCTACGAGGCGGCGATCCTCGACGGCGCCGGCCAGTGGCGCATCGCCTGGTCGATCAAGATCCCGCTGGTGCGCCCGGCGATCGTGATGACCGCGATCTTCTCGATCATCGGCACGCTGCAGCTGCTCGCCGAACCCCAGGTCTTCCGGTCCTTCAGCTCTGCGGTGACGAGCACATTCACCCCGAACATGACCGTGTACGCCACGGCATCCATCCCGAACACCAACCTGGCGGCCGCCTTCTCGGTCGTGCTCGCCGTCACCACCTTCGTGCTGTCGTTCGGGTTCATGAAGTACATGCAGCGCAAGGAGCAGAACGCATGAGCACCATGACGATCGTCGCCCCCGGACGCGGCTCGCGCGGCACCGGTTCGCGCGGACGCGGCGCTCGCGAGTCGGGCATCTCCCGCACCGGCGCCATGCTGATCATGGCCGTGTTCACGGTCTACTTCCTGCTGCCGCTGTGGTGGCTGCTCGTCGCGTCGAGCAAGGAGACCGGTGACATCCTGACCACCGCCCCGCTGTGGTTCGCCGACTTCCACCTGTTCGACAACATCGCCGAGCTGTTCACCTACCGTGACGGCGTCTACCTGCGGTGGCTGATGAACTCGGTCCTCTATGCGGCAGTGGGTGGGGCCATCGCGACCCTGCTCGCCGCCATGGCCGGGTACGCGCTCGCGAAGTACCGCTTCCCTGGCCGCGATCTGATGTTCGACATCGTGCTGGGCGGGGTGCTCGTGCCCGCCACCGCGCTCGCGCTGCCGCTGTTCCTGATCTTCAGTCAGGCGCAGCTCACGAACACGTTCTGGTCGGTGTTCCTGCCCTCGATCGTGAGCCCGTTCGGGGTCTATCTGGCGAGGATCTTCGCCGCATCCTCGGTGCCCGACGAACTGCTCGAGGCGAGCCGGCTCGACGGCGCGGGCGAGATCCGTACGTTCTTCACCGTCAGCATCCGTCTGATGACCCCGGCGCTGGTGACGATGTTCCTGTTCCAGTTCGTCGCGATCTGGAACAACTTCTTCCTGCCGATGATCATGCTGCGAAGCGAAGAGCTCTTCCCGGTGGTCTTCGGTCTCTACAACTGGAACAACCAGCTAAACCAGCTGCCCGAACTCCGCGGTCTCGTGCTGATCGGCGCTCTGCTGTCGGTCATCCCGCTGATCGTCACCTTCCTCCTGCTCCAGCGCTTCTGGCGCAACGGACTGGGCGCCGGCGCCCTGAAGTGAGCAGGCAGCCGCCCGGACCGACCGGTCGGCTCCGCACCACCCGCACCACGCAACACCCCCAACACCCGCACCACATCGCATCCACGAAAGGGATCGAAATGCAGCATTCGAAGATGAAGGCAGCCGCTGTCATCGCCATCTCGGCGTTCGCGCTCGCCGGTTGCTCGGCATCCGGCGGAGACAGCTCCGGAGGCGGCGACGCCGCAGCCGCGTGCACCCCGGCCGAGGGCGACGTCACGCTCGAGTTCACCTCCTGGATCCCCGGCATCGAAGACGTCGTCGAGATCTGGAACGAGGCCAACCCCGAGATCCAGGTCGACGTGCAGACCGGCCCGAACGGCAACGGCGGCACGTACCAGAACTTCTTCAACCAGATCAAGGCGGGCGACGCCCCCGACCTCGGCCAGATCGAGTACGACGCGCTGCCGAACTTCCTCGTGCAGGACGGCGTCGAAGACCTCAGCGCCTGCGAAGACGTCGTGGCTGCAGAAGGCGACTTCGTGGACTGGGCCTGGGGCCAGGTGACGCTCGGCACCGACAGCGTCTACGGCATCCCGCAGGACACCGGTCCCATGGCGCTGTTCTACCGCGCCGACCTGTTCGAGCAGAACGGCATCGCGATCCCCACGACGTGGGACGAGTACCGCGAGGCTGCCGTGAAGATCCGCGACCTCGGCGGCTACATCACCAACTTCTCGCAGTCGGACATCAACCAGTTCGCCGGCTTCGCCTGGCAGGACGGCGCTCAGTGGTTCTCCAGCGACGACGAGGGCTGGACGGTCTCGATGGCCGATGACGCCACCACCACGGTCGCCGACTTCTGGCAGAGCATGCTCGATGACGACCTCGTCGCGACGGTTCCCGCGTGGACCGACGAGTGGAACAACGCCTACAACTCCGGTCAGGTCTGGACCTGGAACTCCGCCGTCTGGGGTGCCAACTCGATCTCGAGCGGCGCTCCCGACACCG
>JAZBLP010000016.1:0-53919 GCA_037033305.1 Actinomycetota bacterium
TTCGAGTCCCGTTACTCACCCCAGTAAGGAGTAGGGCTGGCGGGGGATAAAACCCCCGCCGCCTACATCCCCGCCTACATCGCTTCGGATCACGCCTCAATCTCAGGAGGCGGCCATGTCCAGCAGGACCTTTGGCATCGATGAGTATGGCCGGTATGTAGAGATAGATGGGCAGCGGTTTTTCGTGGAACCCTACCCGTACTGGTGGCCCTTCACCCCACGCACTCTCTGGATGCATGCGGTAGCGCGGTGGCATATCTTCCAGTGGCATCTGGGCATGTACACGAGTGCAATCCGTGACGCCCGCCCCGATCGCGATGGGTCCGAATTGATCGAAGCCTTTGAGCGCGGAGACGACCTGTCTCGGGTTGGGAAGCATGACATAAACTCGATCGAAACATCCGATGCGCTCGACTTGGATGTTCTCGAATCGCTGGCAAAAGCAGCAACGCCAGGTCCGTGGACCGAGTTCGACGACGAAGGCGAAGCCTACTCTCGCCCTCCCGCAACAGGTGCGTTCCTCGTGGAGTACGGCGCTGACGCGGACCAGAAGATGCGCGATATCCGCTACATCGCCGCCGTCGACCCACAGACCGTCCTCGCACTGATCGCAGCCCTGCATGCCGCTTCCACCGCACCCGCGAGTGTTGGCCTTCCCGGCAATCCGGGTGTGACATACGACGACATCGGAGGCATGTGATGGGTGAAGATGTCGAAGTGCTGGCTGTCGAGTTGCATGCCACTTGGGCAAAGTCGGCTCAACCGGACGGCCCGTCCTGGTCTGAACTAGATGAGCCCGAGAGGGGCTACTGGCGGTCCTGGGCTCAGCACGCTATTCGGATGAGTGGCAAGCAGTCGCCTCCCCCTGTCCCCCGTGTGACCGAGTTTCTTGGATACAGCGGTCACACAAGCGGCGCGAACGAGCAGCCGCGGTGGGGGCACTTCAGTGCCACATTCGTCGACGAGGTTCAGGAGCGATTCGAGAAGTGGCTGCGGGCGCACGACGCCGAAGTTAAAGCCCGCTGCATGTCCGACCCCCAGCGTAGGAATGGGGAGTGACCATGAAGATCCGCCGCGAATACTCTCGCCTCCCACCCCGGGGGTTGTTCCGACGCATGGCCAGGAAGCAGGGTGGCTGGACCGACTGGACCTACTGGGTCGACGGACGGTCACGTGACGGAAACCACGTGTCGGGCATGGGTCGCACCGCGCGAGAGGCCGTCAACGACTTCCGGCTCGAGCGGGGTCGCACACGTGGCTAGCGTCGGACACCGCATCCTCTCCACCGGTGAAGTGCGTTGGCGCGTTCAGGCGCGCGTCGGCCATTCGGTAAAGCAGACGACGTTCGAGAACAAGGAGGGCGCCGACTGGTTCAAGGGCTTGGTGGAGAGCCACGGCTGGGCTGCAGCCGACGAGGTGCGACTGAGGCGCATGGAGAGCGGGAGTGCCGCGCCCACCTTGCGCGAGTACACAGCCCGCTACCTCGACCCCACGAGCGGTCTTCTCACCGGCATCGAGAAGGGTACGCGTGAAGGGTACGCGGCCGAAGCCGAGCGCTCATTCCTCCCGCGATTGGGCGAGCTCCCCATCGACTCGATCCTCAAGCCTGACATCGGGTCATGGCTCGCATGGCAAGAGTCTCAGCCTGTGTGGCGCGACAGGAACAAGCCGCCCGAGGATCAGAAGCACGTGTCAGCGAAGACGGTCAAGAACTACCACGCTCTACTCTCCGCGATCCTGAAAGCCGCCGTCGACGAGGGCATCCGCAAGGACAACCCCGCATTCAAGATGCGGATCACGCGCGGCACGAAACGCGAGAACGTGTTCCTCTCCCCCGCTGAGTTCTCCACCGTCTTGCACTTCATCCCCGAGCGATACCAACGCCTCGTGTTGTTCCTCGCCGGCACCGGCCTGCGGTGGAGCGAGATGAGTGCCCTCACATGGGCGGACGTGAACCTCTACGGTAATCCCCCGACAGTGCGCGTCACGCGCGCGTGGAAGAAGTCAAAGGGGGGCCCGCTGCTCAGGTACCCGAAGACGTCGAAGTCACGTCGCTCCGTGTCTCTGTTCCCCGACCTCGTCGCGATCATGGGCGAACCGGCCGCGGCCGACGAATGGGTGTTCCCCGCCCCACAAGGCGGACACATGTGGCACGGCGCGTTCTACACGCGCATCTGGCTCAATGCGATCGCGAAGGCGTCCGACGCGGACGTGTGCGCGGCGCTCGGTCTCGAGCCGCTGCGTCGCAAGCCAACCGTGCACGACCTGAGGCACACTCACGCGTCGTGGTTGATAGCTCAGGGCATCCCGCTCCCCTACATCCAGGCGCGCCTCGGGCACGAGTCGATCACGACCACGGTGGGCACGTATGGGCACCTCGTCGCCGATGCTCACGACCAGATGGCGTCGGCGATCGCGCTCACTTTGTCGGGCGTTCGATCGCCACTTTCGATCGCGGAACACGCCGCGCCGTAAAACGTACTTGACATGTCCGCAATTACAGACACATAATAGGCACATGAGCAACAGCAACGACTCGGGCCGGCGGGTAGTGATGATCGCCAGAAGATACTTTGGGGTCAATGGTGACCCCGCCAACGGCAATAAGCGCAGTGCCCGCTGAACCGAGACAAGGAAGTCTCCCGTATACGCAGAAGAACCCCCGCCCGATTGGGCGGGGGTTCTCTGGTTTCGATGCCGAGTCCCATGGGAACTCATCCTCAGGTTCGAATTCGAAGACGCAGCGAGTGCCGCCGTCCGGGATCGGGCCGTCGTAGTACTCGATGAAGTCCTCGGGCTTGACCGGGTGCTCGGTGACGAGTGGTCGGCCGTCCTTGCGAGTCACGATGCGATCCTCTGCTGTCGGTCCCGTGCTCGCTTGTAGGCGCGCTCTCTGACTATGCGTGCGGTGAAGGGGTCGGCGGCGATCCCCTCCACGGATTCGGCGGCGCGTGCAAGGAGCGCGTAGTAGCGGATCTCGCTGATGCCGTGATCGCGTCGAATGCGTGAGTGCTTGTCGGGTGTGGCTGCTGGGTGACGTCTTTCGAAGGCGAGGAGTTGGGCGGGTGTCATGAGTCCATGTTCGGCGAGGGGTCCGACATTGACTGATTCGTCTAGTGCACACTTGACACAGTTGTCTATCCCGGTCTAGACTAGTACCATGAAGCGCGGAGACGTCATCAAGAAGCTCAAGCAGAGAGCGAAGAAGTCCGGCACGGGGTTTGATCAGTTCGAACTAACCAACCACACTGGCTTCCTGGTTGGAAAGACCCGCTCGACGCTTGGTCGTCACAGCGAGATCGACGATGTCACTGCCCGGAAGTTCTGGGATCAGTTCGCAAGTGAGTTTGGGAAGGGGTGGTGGCGTTGAGCCTCTACCGAGTAACGGCAGAACGAGCAGGAAAGTGGTGGGTCTTGCAGGCCGACGATGCACCTGGAGCGATCAGCCAGGTTGCACGCCTGTCGCAGGCAGACCAGATCCGAGAGGCAATCGCCTTCGTCACTGGCGAGGATGAGTCCTCGATCGAGATTGACCTCCACCTGCATCTCCCGGCCACGGCCGCTCGGCACATCGACGCGGCTCGACGCCTCCGGGAGGAGAGCCAGCGCGCAAACACTCAGGCCGCGGAAGAGTCGCGAGCAGCTGCGCGCGCCCTTCGAGATGAGCATTTGACCGTCCGCGACATTGGTCAGGTTCTCGGGGTCTCCCATCAACGCGCCGCGCAGCTGGTAAGCCACTAGGCCTCGACCGTGACCTCGATGAACGGGTGACGATCGTTCGGCTCCACTAGTCATGTCTCGCCTCTCCCCTGACACGCTCCTGAGTATCCACCTGGGCGCGATCATGTCCCGAAACCGCTACACGACGAACCCTGAACCGGTGATTGCTGAGCTCGTGTCGACGGCCGGTGATCGCGTGGAGGTGTTGCAGGAGGCAGCGGGCACGTGGGTCGGGTTCTATGAGGATGAGTACGTGCGTACCCTGTGTGATTCGTTGCGCGAGATTCCTGGTGTTGAACCGTGGATCACGGAGGGTGCCCGCCGAAGATCGGTCCCGCACCACCGGACGCCAACGGCTCACGCCGGTGCATCGTGGCCTGAGCGTCGCGCATAGGCTGGGATGATGCTCATCGCCATGATCCGCCCGCTGGAGACGAAAACCGTCGAGGTCATCGGTACGACACTCGATGACGTGCAGGCGCAGCTCGACGCGCACCGTGAGCCCGGATTCGATCTCGTGTCCTCCCCTGTGCGGATGCTCAAGGGCGAGGCGAAGATGCAGGCGACCGGCAGGTTCTCCCGCGTCGACGGCATCCGCGAGATTGAGGCCGCAGACATGGCCTCCCTCAGAGCCCAGGTTCCGGACGGGTGGCGCATGCTATCTGTCAGGTCTGCGTGAGCCACTGTCACCCTTACGTGAGCCACCCCACGATCAGGCCGATGAACAGGCTGACTGGTGCTGTGATCAGGAAAACTTTGATGTTCGAGTGACTGTCGGCTCGACGTTGGCGAGTAGCCTGTCGGGATTCGCCACGATACTGAAACGAGCGTCCGACAGTCTTTTCGCGGGACTTCTTCCGCTCTGCGATTGCCCTGGAGATTGATCCAGATGCGGCAAGCGCGATCACGGCGAAAATCAGTAGGTGCAGCGCTGGCGGCCATCCCCCCGTGAATGCAAGCCATGCCCACGCCCCAAGTGCCACAGGTATGGGGGCCAGCCAGGCGACCCACTGCGCACTGCGCCAATCGGGCCGGAGCGTGGCGTTGGCATACAGGTAATCGCCGATCTCGTGAAAGATCCGATTCTCGTCTGGAGAGACGAACCCATCCAGCCGAATCTGCGCGTTCGGGCTGTCGATTGACACGGTCAACGTTGCCGTCGCAGGGCTTCCCTCCGGGTTCCATTCGACCGGTTCGGTTGCCGAGATCTCGACGTCCATCACTAGCTGGTTACGGTCGAAGACCCCCAAGTCGCTGAGCTCGTCCTCAGCGACCACCCGCTCGCGGATGCGATAGATCGTTTTTGCCCGGTACTGCAACTCACGTTGAATCGTTGTACCTATCTGGAAGGACATCGCTCCACTGCGCTCAACGATCCGGGGTATCTCGCGCGACGCATCGACGAGCGTCTCGATGTCCATCGTCAGATTGCGCAGCATCATCGTCCAGTACTGCGCGTAAGCCGGGAACCTTGGGCCGTAGAGCCAGTCAATCATGGCTCACATCCTGCCAGAGCACCCCCGTCGTCGAGCGCCACAGGCTACGAGTCGGCCCACAACGAGAGAATGCCCCCACTCTGTCAAGTAGACAGGGTGGGGGCATGATTAGGCGACGGTGATCTTCACGGGGACTCCGCCGGCGCCTCGGACGTAGAGGTCGGCAACGACGGGAGCGCCTCCGGTCCCGCGCACTCGCCACGGTGACGGGATGACTGGTGCGACGTACTTCGGGATCGCGACGATCACACCGAGGCCCGTGCCCGACGTTCCGCTGGCGGTCACTGTCTTGGAGTACGTCCCTGCGGCTTGACCGGTCAACGCGTAGATCGCGCTGGAGGTGTTCCCGCCCGGGTTGTAGTCGTCGATCTCCGTGTCGGGGCCGGTGAACGTGTTGCTGCTTCGAGTCACGCCCGAGTACAGCACATCCCAGTCATCGAGACCGGTTGGTGAGATTGAACCTGTAGCTGTCGCTGCGGTGGAAGTCGATCGGGACGCCGACGCCTTGACGATGCCAGCAGTGGTCCGAGCTCTGCCGCTGAGCCGAAACACCTGGACGAGCACCCGAGCGCCGCCGATGTTGGTGGCCACGAACGTGTAGCTCGAAGGCTCGTTCGCCGCCACGGGGACGGGCTTGATGAACCAGGCCTGCGTGACACCGAGCGCCGGCGCGACTGCCGTAGCGTGGAAGTGATCTATCGGCAGCCATCCATCCTCGGCCGTCACCACGCTCGTCACGGCACCGACAATCGGCACCGAGACCACAGCGAGCATCACCTCTCCGTCCGCGAGGCCCGTAGGCTTCAGGACTGGACCCGACTGTGCCCCGTTCGCCGTTCCGGACGCTCGAGAAACCGTTCCTACTACTGCCATGCGCAGCTCCTCACTGGTTCCGCAGAGGCGAGACCGGCAGACCGGTGTCTTCCCAGACATTGCCCACAGTCGTGATCCGGTACGGCTCGGTGTTGTCTGAGACGTCGATGCCGATGGACAGGGTCGATCCGCGGAATGCGCCGTGGCCGAACCGGTTGTAGTTCATCCGCCCGGTCGTGGTCGAGTTCGTCGACGACCCTGCGTTGACGGGGATCTCCCCACCGTCGACCCAGTTGTAGTCGAAGATCAGATCCTCGATCGGCGATGCGGAACCTGCTCTGGTGAGCATGAGCGCCGATGTCGCCTGCGTGAATGGAGCCGCCCCCGACGTGCCCGCGGGCACGGCAGTGAATGGCGGGGCGGTGGTCGCCCACTGAACATTCGACGTGCCGTCCGTTGAGGCGAACGCGTAGAGCGTGTTGCCGTGAATGTTCGCACCGCGCCCACCCTCGATCTGGATGCAGTCCGAATGCGTCTTGAGATCGTCGCGCGCGATGAAGGGGTCGGGTGTCCGCATCACCATGTCGCCGATGTAGCACTCGGAGATCTCCACGTTGAGGTTCGGATCGGATGTGCCACCAGCGTTGTGCAGTCGGATGCCATCCTCGCAGTTGATGAACTTGCACCGCCGAGCGATGAAGCGGCGCACACCAACGCCCATCAGCCCCGACCGCCCGATGATCGTCATGTTCTCGAGGATCAGTTGCGCGTCGGAATTGACGTGCTTGTCGACGATCTCGTTCTGGTCGGTGATGTCCAGATCTGAGACGTCGATGACGCCGTTCTTCAGCTTGACGACGCCGGTAGAGCTCTGCGGCAACACGATGCGACCATGATGCTCGGTACGCTCCATGACACCCGAGCTTGTGAAAGTGATCTCGCCCGAAGTCGTGTGCAACATGGGCAGCATGTTCCCGGTGTTGTACCGGGTCGGCTTGGTGAAGTTCGGGATGAACCGACCAATGCGTGCACCGTCGCCGAGCCGGACCAGCTCGTCGTCGGTGTCACCGCGAACATAGACAGGCATGTCAGCTCGTCTTCACGGCGTATACGTGACCGACCGGGAGCGGGTTGGGCACCTGATCTACTGTGTCAACCACATGCAGTTCAAAGCGTCCGGTGAGCGCATCGAGCTGCGCCTGCAGTCCGTTGACCTTCGCGATCGAGAACGCCGCATCGGGCACAGCGGGTGCCGTCGAGAACGTCTTCGTACCAGAGAGCGTCTGATTGCCGGAAGTCTTGACGATCGACGACCCATCGGACAGATCACCAGAATCGAGAACGATCGTGCCGGACTTCCCAGCCACAGAGACGACCTGGCCCGCTGCCTGAACTTCCTTCCAGTCGGCAAGGGTTCCCGGTGCATCTGATGCCAGCACGTAGGTCCGGCCGTTGTCGGTGCGGATCGCCATGTCGCCGCGCTGTGCCGTGAGGGCCAGCATCGCGGCTTGCGACGAGGCGGTGAATGTCTCGTTGACAGCTAGCGGGGGCAGTTGGCTGGTCGGGATGAGCCCGCTTACCAGGTCGGCCTTCGCGGTCAGCGCAGTCTGGAGCCCTGCGACTGTAGAGATCGCCTGCGTTCCGGTGTGGTTCGCCCGAGACTTGAGGTTCGCATCCGTGTCGTTCTTGGTCGCGTCGGTCGCAACGCCCGCCAGCTTCGACTTCTCCGATGACGTGAAGTACTTGACCGTCGTCGACTCGGCGAGGTCGGCCAGGGTCGCGTCCTCGGGCAGCCCGCCGCCGACCTTGTCTCCGAAAGCGTCGTAGACGTACCCGTCTACGCCCAGTAGAGGCACGCCGCCCGGAACGCCCTTGGCGTACACGGGGGCGGGCACTGTAGGCGAACCAGGCGGAACCTCAACCATGCCCAGGTTGATACCAGGGATCGGGGTGGCAAGCTGAGAAAGCAGCGGCTGAATCGAGTACTTCCGCCCAGTCGCTCCAGTCAGCGACTCCTCAACGGACACGGTCCATCCGCGCTGCGCGATGTCGGGATCATCAGAGGCCGGGAAGCCCGTGAAGATCGCAGCCGGGAGCACCTTCGTGTCCCACCAAACGTCCCACGCGGAGCCGTCGAACCCGCTCCCCTGCGCGGCCTCATCTGCGGCACGCCATGCGGACCGAACCGTGGCACGAATGGTCGCGTCCTGATCGTCCGGGTTCCCGATAGCCACCTTGACACGTGCACCGTCCGGGTAGATGTGCCGGCCGTCGGTTCGAGTCACCCTCTGCGAGAGCTTAAACTCGACGTTCCCCTGCACAGGGGTGTCGCCGGGGGCGATCATGAACACGCCGTAAACGGGAACCTGGTCCCACTTGTTGATCGGGTAGGGCATGACGCCCCCTTTCTTCTAGCGCGGAGTCGAGCTCAGTGGGCGGACGGAATCAGTTGCCGCGAAAGTGCTGGCTGATGGCCGCTGCTTCGTAGTCCTGAGGGATGCCGTTCGACAGGATCGAGAAGTACGACGCGGCACCCGCGAGCACGGACGACACGAGTGCCCCGCCAGCACCGAGAGCGACACCGAGCAGCGCGTCACCCGTGGTGGGGATAGCGATCGCCGTGATCGGAATCACAGACGAGAGCGTCTGCGTGAACGTGCGGATGAAGCCACGCTTGGCGGCGAGCTTCGTAGCTGCGGGAATGACGTTGTCAGTCATGAGTTTCTCCTTGAAGGTTTCGGATGCGGCGCTCTTGTGGGAGCTGCACGCGGCGTTGGTAGATGAGGACGACCCATGCGAGGCCGACCAGAAGTGTGTAGAGGCCGAACGCCACCCATTCGCGCCCGTGGAAGTCGCCGACGAATCGCACGAGGGCGATGAACCCAACGACGAGGATCAGAGCGACCTTCTGCGCGACGAGGATGCGCATGACAGGTGCGATCTCTCGCCACTTCAAGCGGCGACGAGCATGCTTCGTGCCATGCTTCGCGGTCGTCACCTGGAAGTAGACGAACAGGCTCAGCGGGATCACCCAGGTGAACAGGATGAACAGGATCACATCGTCAATGAGCATCACGCCCCCCTGATTCCGGCCATGACACGTTCGCCAATATGGTTCACGTACCCGTGTTGTTCGATACGTCCGACGAGCTGTGCGATCTCCGCAGTACGCGCCTGAGCATCTGCGAGTGACTTGTCAGCGGCAGCGTTGGCTCGAGACGCCTCAGCCTTGTCGCCTGCGCCTACGAGTTTCCGTAGTTTCTTCCACATCATTCGGCTCACCCCCCGCAGTGGGTAGAGAATCCAGGACACGCGCAGTGACCACGCCCGTCGAAACCAGCGCGCTGATCTGTTGCCGCATAACGTCTCCTGCCGCACGTTCTTTGAGGTACGCGTCTCGCCACTCGTCCACGGCAGACTTGGGGCGCAACCGCCCCAACAGGATCATGACGACGGTGATAGTCAGAAGCGCAGTCGCTCCGATGTCACGGATCGTTGCGTTGGCGAAGAGGGAAACGATGTCCATGGCGCCCCCTCCCTGCTCGCCCCAGCCGACACATCAGAGTGCGGACTTCAGTGCCGCGATCGTCTCCGCGGGAAGGGCCGCAATGCGCGCCTTCACGCCTTCGAAGTCGTCAGCGAGCGCCGTCTCGAGCGCGGTCACCGAGATCTCCGCGAAACGGTCGCCGATTACCTTCGCCTGCGCGTCAGTAAGCACCGCAGCGCCCTGGATCTGCGACATGAAGATGAGGAAGTCATAGATGTTCCGGCCACCCGGAAGCGGCCTCCACGACGTCAACGCATCCACTACTGAATCCTGCACACGCTTGCCGCCCAGAGCCGAGACAATCGCGTTGCCCTTCGCATCCACCAGCGAGGCGAGGAAATCGAGCGACTGAAACACCGTCCTCTTCCCAGGCCCCCCGCCGTATGTGGTCAGAGCGTGGACTACCGCGTCTGCGACTTCCTGTTTCGTGGCCATTTCGTCCCACTCTCCTGGGTTTGAGGCGCCACCAGATGCCGGCGCCGATATGCGGTTAGAGATGAACGAGACAGGATCAACCTGCCCCGTATTCGAGTAGTGGACGTTGCCCGGAGTGAGCTCGAAATGCAGATGAGTGTCCGTCGCGGTTCCGGTGCGCCCCATGATGCAGAGCGGGTCACCCTCACGGACGAACTGCCCCACCTTCACCAGAACCGACGAAGCATGCAGCGATCGGGTGAAGAAGCCGTCATGCTGCACCCACACCTGAATGCCGCCACCAGACCAACCAGGCGGTGTGCCAGCCACCTTCACCTGACCCGCAGCGACCGCCCGGATGATGCTGAACGTGTGCGAGAAGTCGGTCCCCTTATGGTTCGTCGAAGCGCCCGCGATGGGTGCGCGACGAGGGCCGAACGCACTCGACACATACGGCTTCGAAGTCGAGCCGTTCGGCCATACAGTCATGCAGCGCCCCCAATCAAGAGAACAGCTCCGGGTAGTGGGCCCGGAGATCCGCGATCGCGGAGGTGAGCTGCGCGTTCGTCATGATCTCGGCGAACGCCTGCGCGTATGCGAACTGCACCTGACGGCGCGTGGAGCCGACCGTGCCGATTGCCAGCTGCGTGACCGTGGATGCGGCGCCGGTGAACGCCTGGGTGGTCCCGTCGACGGCGGCGGTGTGCCCGGAGCCGTCGTTGCGGATCACGATCGCGTAGACGTGCCACTGCCCACGCGTCGCGGGAAGCGGCGTCGACGCTGCGGCGGTCGACTGCGAAGCGAAGCCAGCCTCATTCGCGTCCAGCTGCGCAACGCTGTAGCTCGTCGACCCGGAGATGCGGAGCACCGCACCCGGAACCGTCACCGCATCCCCGACCATGGGTCGGCAGATCGCGAGGAACGTCCTCGAGTCCGCCGCAACCAGGGTGGACCCGGTGAACAGCGACGCAGCCGACGTGAGCTGCGCATACGTCAGCGGGCCGGTCGAGGCCAGGGCGACACCCGTGGAGTTCAGGTGTGCGACGCCGACGCTGTCCGGGATCGACGTGGCGACCTGGCCCGCTGCGAGTCGGGTCGCATCCCACCGGTGCGAGGTCGTGAACCCCGGCACCTCGAACGGCACCTTCGGCGCGGCCGGCAGGGAGTTGTCCCACTTGTTGCTCGCGTACTTCGTGACAGCGGTCATCGCTCACACACCCATCTCGGTCTTGTAGGACACGTCAGCCCCGTTGGCTGACGCGAGGCGCAACAGCACCGGCGATGCCGTCGTGGTCTCCCACTCGACAGGCATCAGGTTCGGGAACGTGATCGGCGTCCACGTGCTCCCGTTGTCGATCGAGAACTCACCCGTGATCGACGTCGTGCGGCACGCCGCGTGCTCCCACGCGAACCGCACCTTCGTCCCCACCCGAGAGCCGGTGAGCGCCTGCGGCGGGTGCAGCGCGGACACCGGGTCGGCGGCCGCCTTGTTCTGCAGGGCACGGATCATGCCCCGCTGCGCCATCTCCCGTCCGCGCTTCTCCTGACCCAGCGGCAGGTAGTGAGTGCGGAGATCGGTGTTCTCCTCGAACCATGACGGGCCCCGCGAGTAGGCGGTGCGGGTGAGGCGAGATGGGGTGTCCTGCTGCAGGCGATCCAGGCTCACGTACTCCGGGTATGCCGCCATCCGGCCCGGCGTCACCGACCCGACGATGATCGGCAGGTCCGGGGTGCTCCACTGCCCACGAATCCACGTGAACAGGTCGTCCTGCCACGCCGCATACGACGCCGTGTTGTTGACGTCGTTCTCGCCCTGCGACCAGAGCATCGCGAGCTTCTCCGGCACGAGCCCAGTCATCGCCTGCGCGGCAGTCGATGCGGCCGCGACCCGGTCGATGAGGTACTCCTGTGGGAACGTGTGCGGGTCGACCTGGCCGGTCTCCGCGGTGAAGTTCCGGTTCCAGGTGCCCGTCGACGTCGAGTAGCCCGACGGCGCAGGAGTCAGCGACGTCGTGCGGAAGCCCGTCGACCCGGTCGCCGCGCTGACGATCAGAACCCGCTCGCCCGGGTGATCCTTCACCCACTGGCGTGCGAAGCCCGTACCCAGCCACTCGACCGGGTGCGTATCGCGGATCATGCCGGCGGCGTGATCCCAGTACAGAACACCCGGCTCGGTGAAGCCCATTGCGACCTGCGTGGTCGCTCCGCGCGGCGTCGCGTTCGACTGTCCCGCGACGATCAGAATCTTGATCTTCCGACCGTTGCCGTCGATGAGTCCGAGGGAACCGGCACGCGCGAAGATGCGCGCAAGCACCCACTCCGGGATCATGCCCTTGTCGTCGAGGGCATCCTCACCGAGGCGTTCGTAGCCGTCTGCGGCGCGGGCGATCGACGCCCGCGAGTATCCGGGGAGCGCCTTGACCTCTGTCTCCGCTTCCGGCACACCGAACGGAGAGCCCGACAGGCTGTAGCGGCGGCTCGTGTGTAGCGGAGCGAAGTTGATTCCGCCGTCGGTGATACCCCGGATCAGTCGTGTGCCGTCCGCGCTCTCCGTGACCTCGATGTACCCGTCGCGAATCAGTGCGCGCGGGATGCCCTCGTCGGTGAACTTCACCAGCTGCGCGTCGGTGATCGCGGCGTCGACGGTGGCGCTCAGTTGCTCCTGGGGAATCGGCGGACCCTCAGGCCCTGGCGGGCCGACGGGGCCTTTGAGCGAGGCGAACCAAGTCGTGTAGACGGGAAGGGCCATCAGTTCACCTCAATCGCGTAGTAGCCGAGATCACCGGTCACGGTGTCGAAATAGGTGCCGGGCATCGCCGTAGCTGGCCACGGCGGGCCTACGTACAGCGCGATTGAGGGACCGTCACCCATACCGGCAACATCTCCCCCGCCCGGAAGTGCAGAGAACTTCCACGCATCGTGAACGGGCGCCCACGAACTGCCGTCGAGCGTGTCTTCGAACAGGGCTACCTCGAGGACGTACTTCACGCCGATACGCCCGTCGACTCCGACGAGCTCACTCGATGGGATGAGCGTCATCGAGAACGCCCCATTGGACGCCGACACCGGCACAGCGACGCGCTTGCTGGAAACGATCACTCCAGCCCGCCGCGCCTCGATCTCCGGCCGTACGGTCAGCCGAGGCTTCCAATCCCCCAGAGCGTTCACCCCGATATCGACGAGCTTTCCGGTGTACACAGCAGTCGACATACGGACCCTCCAAACACAAAACGCCCCTATCCGGGGCGCGCAAACAGATGTACGATTCAGGGCACGAAAGAACCCCGCGACAGGGGCAAACTGTCCGGGGTCATGACCGACTACGAGGAGTCGATGTGAAGAAGGTAACAGCCGCCCTCGCGGTCCTGCTAGCCCTCACCCTCACAGGGTGCGCCGGAACCGCTGACGACGCGGGAGACGAAAGCGCGGCGCCCCTCACGAGCGAGTCCGCAACTCCGCAGGAGACGGCCACGCCGACTCCGGACGTGACCGCTGCGCCGATCACTGCGGAGCCCGCCCCGATCGCGTCAGCTCCGGCGCAGGTGACCCCCGAGGACGAGTTCGTCGCGGCCGCGCAGAACTACCTCAACGGTTGGGGATACTGGGACTTCACCAACGAGCAGGTACTCGGCGCAGGGCTCTACGCCTGCGACAGCTCCGATCCGAACGTCGAGATCATTGAGGGGATCGGGCCCGTGATCAACGCCGATCTGGTGACGCAGGCGCATACGATCCTCTGCCCCTAGTTCTGAGGCAGCTTCGTCCGAGGATTCACTGGGCTCCCATTCACGTGCACTTCGAAGTGCAGGTGTGCTCCGAAAGAGACACCCGTGTTGCCGACCGCTCCGATCGTTTGACCAGCGCTCACCAGCTGTCCGACCGTCACCGGCGGAAGGGACTGCATGTGCCCGTAGAGGGTCTTCAGCCCGTTCCCGTGATCGACGATGACGCAGTTTCCGTAGCCGCCATTCGACCCGGCGAGCTCCACTGTTCCAGCGCCAGCTGCGGGGATTGGCGTTCCCTCGCCCGGAGCGAAATCCATGCCCTCGTGGAACGTCGAACCGCCCGGACCTGGAGACTCGCGGGGCCCATACTCCGCCGTGACAGTGTTCGACGGGAACGGCCAACGGAGTGGCCCACCCGCCGGGCCGCCGATGTTCTGCGGCACCGCCCAGAAATTCCCGAGCTGATCGGCTGCCAACCAGAGCAGCCCTTGCGTTGAGGTCGCCCGAGGCAGCTTGCCGACCATGATGTGGTCGGGCTTGATGATGATGCCGTTGCGGCCACCTGTGCCATTCGGTCCGTATAGTTCGAGGTTGTTCTCGAATCCGAGCACCTGGCTGTCGTTCGGCATGGTGATCATGCCGTTGTGGTTCGACGGGTCGAGCACCATGCTGCCGACAGTGATCTTCCCGGTCGCACCGTCGATCACGATCAGGTTCGAGCCGACGCCGACATAAATCTTGCCGCCCTCGAGGCGGACGTTCCCCATCGTCAGGGTGCCGGTGCCACCGTCGAGGATGATCCCGACAGGCCCCTCGCCGACCATGATCCGCCCGCCGCCGACGGGACTGATCAGCACACCGCCTACCTTGATCACGCCGCCCTGGAGGACTTCCCAGTTACCGGCGATCGATCCCGGCCCGGTCCAATCGAAGGTGCCTACGCCCTCGAGTCGCGCCCCGGCGTCGAGTCGGAGCAGGCCTCCGATGAAGCGCATTCGTCCGTTCGTGATGGACGAGTTCTCAAGGAATGCCCCTGAGAAGATGCGGTCTACCTTCATGTTGAGCTGCTTGATCCAGCCCCAAGCGTCTTCCAGGTTACGAAGCACTCTGAACCTCTACTTTCACGGTGTCGGACAGGTCTCCGCTCGCGGAGATGACACGGAGGGGGTGGGTGCCGTCCGGGATAGCGATGTCGCCTGTGGCGTCGATCAGCCAGGATCTCCCGACCGCTGCGTGCTCGATCGGCCAGTTCTCACCGACCGTGAAGGCCCCGACAGACCACTGGGCGAGCGGCGCCTTCTCGTCGTTCACGGTCTGGTTGGTGGCTTCCTGCAGGCGTGCGCCCACGAGGTCAGGGAAGTCGCGTTTAGCGTCCCGGATCGGGATCGCGTATGCGCCGGCGCCCGCCCATGCCACTTCCTGATCCTGGCCAGTCCCGTTACCGACGCCTTGCAGCCCGGTCAGCTGCCGAGACCCATCTAGGCGGTAGTGGACGCCGCTGAGTGGTGTCTTCTCTGCACCGAGGATGAACGTCGACGCTCCGATCGTGATCTTCCGCGCGACCCGCGTCTGAAAGCGCAGGTTTTCGTTCGCGTCCAGGTAGGGGCGGAAGTAGATCTCGTAGCCTTCAGCCCGGATCTGCTCGAGCAGATCCGAGATCTTGAACTTCTTGAAGAAGTCCCACTGGGCGCTGAACGTGCCTGAGGCGTCGGCGGGCAAGTCGATGGGGTACGCCCATTCGGGCGACCATTGCATCGCCCTGGCGAGGACTGCCCGAGCGGCACCGGAGTGGGTCCGGTTGGTGACGACCAGTGTCCCCTGCGTGTAGACGTTCACGCCGTAGGTGAGTCGCCAGCTCCACTCGTTCTCAAGCTCGACGGAGGACACCGTGATGGTCGTTTCGTCCTTCGCGTAGTCCCAGTCGTCGATCTTTCCCGCGTAGGCCACGAATGAGCCTCGACGCAAGACGATCATGCGGGCGTTGGGGGCGAACAGGGACCAGATGCGCTCGCGGGTCAGCTGCTTCTGTGTGTCGTCGACCTTGAAGGTCGTGGTGCCCGTCCCATCGCCCAGCAGAGAGGTGGACCAGGTGAAGGTCTCAGGGAAGACGCGCTCGATGAAGTTTCCAGTGATTGATTCATGGATGCAGACCTGCCATTCATCCACGCGAACCCCCTAGACGTTCGTGTCAGGCGTGAACACCCGACCGGGTGCGCTCAGCGTCCATGTGCTTCCCGGACCGGGCGGGGTGGCCCATAGGGCTCCACGTCCGACGCCAGACATGATCACGCCATTGCGCGTGACGAGACCCGTGCGCAGATCGATGCGATGCGTGCCGCCCGATGTCGCGCCGGTGACAGTGAAAGTCCCAAACGGCGACGAAACGGAATAGCTCGCAGGCGCGGTGGGGATCTCGACTATCGACGGGGCCGGGAAGTTCCCGTAGTGGAAGACGTCCACCACGGTGCCATTACCCGATTCCGGGGCCCGGTGCAGCTCCCCGTAGATGCGAGGGTCAGGGCACCGGTAGGTGAGCTCGTACTCCCCATAGAACAGGTCGCCGACGGCCCCTGTGACGACGTCTGGCTGGTTGAGACCGCGACGTACGTTCGCCCACGTCTCGATCCCGTCTTCCTTCACGTTCAGCTTGAGCGACGACCCGTCACTGAGTAGGCCGGACAGCCGACGCGCCATCAACTGCAGATCGCCAGGGGTGCGCGCCCGAAAGAAGCCAGTCTGGACAACTTCGCGCGCGTCCAGATACTGAGGGCTGTCTGTCGTGCCGTGAGCGTTCGCTCGAGCGATGACATCAGCGCGGGCGGCGGGGGCAGTTTCCCACCCTCGCCACCCGTCCTTGCCGATCCAGTAACCGAACTCATCCCGATCGCCGAAACCCCTGAACGTCAAGCCCCCGATGCGAACTTCGAGATTCGTCATCCGAACCTCCTCGCACGCTTGGCCTGCTCGCGCGCTGCGGCTCGGCCGATCTCTTCTTCCGACATTCCCGGCTGCGGGTAGACATTGATGTCTCCACCGCCGCCGGTGTTGAGCTGCCCGAGAACCTCCGGGGACATGGGTACGACCATCTCGTCGTACCTGCCCTCGCCGATGTTTGCGAGGGTTCCGCCGGCGCGCGCTTTGACGAGCGCTCCGTCCTCGAGCTGAGGGATCTTCGGAATGCTGAGGCCCCACGTCTGACCTCCCACGACGGGGACCCAGTCAGGGATATCGACGCTGATCGAGTTCAGCCCATCGATCACGCCGTTGATGAGGTCGATCAGCCCGTTGATCGGGCCGCGGACGACGTCGAGCACTGCTTGGAATGCGGAGCCGATGAAGTCAGCGATCCCTGAGAAGACGTTGTGGATCGTGTCGCCGATGAACTGGATCGCGGCGCCGATCGCCGCACCGACGGGCGCGATGATCGTCTCGTAGATCCAGGTGAAGGCGGACGCTATTCCGTCGAAGACCGGTTTGATGATCGACTCGTACAGCCAGGTGAAGATCGCTCCCCACGCCTGGAAGTACAGAATGATGCCGTCGATGATCGGCGAGATCACATTCTCGAAGATCCACGAGAAGACTTCCCCGATCGCTGCGAACACCGGCGACAGCACGGTCTCCCAGAGCCATTGGATGATCGCAGCCCAGAGCCCGATGTACAGCATGATGCCGGTGATCACGGGCATGATGATGTTCTCGTAGATCCAGGTGAAGATCTCACCGATGGCCGTGAAGATCGGCTGCAGGACGCTCTCCCAGAGCCATGTGACGGCGGTGGAGATTGCGTTCGTCAGGTTCGCCCAGACTTCCTGCCCGAGTTCGGTCTGAGTGAAGAACCAGACGAGACCCGCGACGAGCGCGGCGATCGCCGTGACGACGAGCATGATGGGGTTAGCGCTCATCACCGCGTTGAAGACCGCCTGGACCGCAGCTGCGGTCTTGGTGATGGTGCTCCACAGCGCGATGGCACCGGTCCAGATCTGGAACGCTGTCGCTCCGGCGAGGACGGCGACCGCGATCGGAATGAGGATGTCGGAGAGGCTCGAGAGCCAGCCGAGGACACCACCGAGTACGTCTGCCACTCCCCCGAGGACGGAGGCGAGGATCGGCACGGCCGTCACAAGTGCGCCACCGATGAGAGTCGCCGCGTCCGCGAGCAGCTCGACGAATGCGGGCAGCATGTCGCCCGCGAACTCTGCGATCACCCTGGCCAGTTCGACCAGGGGCGGGAGGAGAAGCGGGAGCAAAGGAACGAGAACGTTGAGGACGAGACCCAGCGGCGTGAAGTACCCGGCAAGCTCTCCGATGGCGGGCCCAAGCTCGAGCACCGCTTCCCGCGCGTCGAGGAGGAAGTCGACCATCGGCGAGTCTTCCTGCCAGCCGAAGACATCGGTCAACAGGCTGGTGAAATCTCCCCGGATCAGCAGATCGTAGAGGCCCTTGATCGCGTCCCCGACGACGGCAAACTTCTCCGTCGCAACCTGCGCGAAGGGGCCGATCTTGCCGGTCAAATCATCGAGGAAGACGGTGATCCCGTTGAACGTCTGCTTGAAGTACGGGAAGACGTCTTCGAGCAGGGCGACGCCGACGCGGGAGAGCGCCGCGAGCATGTTTGCCCAAGCGCCGCGGGTGGTCTCACCGGATCGGAGTGCCGCGCCGCCGATGTTTTCTTCGAGGACTCGGTTGAACGTTGCGGCGTCGACCTCGCTCTGAGAGACCATCTTGGACATCTCTTCGGCGGTGACACCGTACTCGTCGGCGAGCCACTGGAGGATCGGGATTCCGCGGTCCTGGAGCTGGTTGAGGTTCTCGGTCATGGCCTTGCCGTTGGCCTGGACCTTGTTCATGATGGAGCCCATCTCGTCCATCGAGATGCCAGCGATCGTTGCGGCGTCGGCGGTGAGGCGCAGGTACTTCTCGAGGTCCTGACCTGGCTTGATTCCGGCAGCGACCGCAGACGCGGCGACCGTAGCGGCCGCATCCAGTCCGAACGCTGTCCCCTTCACGGCCCCGAGAGCCGAGTTCATGATCGTCTCGACGGTCTGCGTGGAGTTTCCGAGGCCTTCGAGCTTCGCCTGAGCGTCCTCGATCTTGAGCATGCGGTCGAAGCCGCCCTTGACCGCGAGGCCCGTGAGTACCGACGCGGCGCCGGCGGCTGCGAGAGCTGCACCCTTGGCGAAGCCGCCGATCTTCGAGAAGACCGATGAGCCCTTCTTCTCAGCGGCGTCGAAGGTGCCGTTGAGCTCCTTCTCGATGCCCCGCTTCACCCCACCCGTGGTGGGTACCAGCTCCACGAACAGGACTGCTTCTGCCACGGGGACTTCTCCTTCCGGATTGTCCCCGCGGCAACAGGGCTCAGAACATGGCGTCGAGTTTCGCGCGACGAGCTTCCCGCTCGGGCGTCATCTCGGATTCAGCTGGTGCGTCGTAGACGGGAGGTTTCCCAGCCCACGGACGAGGGAACCTCTTGTAGATGGCGCCCTTGGGGCGCTGCGCGTTCATCTCGCGCTCGTGGATGTCCCATGCGGCGATCTCAGCCGGCGACGGCACGTACCGATGCCCGTACATTGCTGCGACGGTGTGGCTCGATGGGTTCTTGAGGATCTCGCTGATGTGATCCCATGCGGTGTTCCAGGAGATCTTCTCTGCGATGATCGCGTCGACATCCACGCCCACGCGTGCGAGATCGTGCCGCAGCTGCCCCCTGTGGTGTCGGAGCAGCGGCGAGATGATCACGCTTTTGGGTCGTAGTCCTTCGACTCCTTACCCCAGGCGGTGAAGACGGCGGCGACGTCGTCTCCGTCGAGACGAGAGAGGACCCGCACGGCTGCAGGGAACGTGTCGGAGAGGGTCTGGATCATCAGAGACCATGCCGCGAGCTTCTGCTGGTCCGTGCCGCCATCGCGGGTGCTCTCGAAGACGCCGAACGCGGAGGTGATGCCGAACGGCACGCCGGGCTGTCCGAGAACCGGGAGCTGGAACTTGCCCACGCCTTCGATGTTGAACTCGATGAGGGGCAGGGCGTCTGTCGATGCGGGCTTGATATTGACCATGGGTGGCAACCTTTCAGGTGGTGGCAACAGGAGGGATGTAACCGGGGGTGGAGAGGTTGCCGCTTCCCCACCCCCGGGGCTTGTTACTCCTCTTCGGCTGCGAGGAGGGTCGTGTCCCACTGCTTGGCGATGTAGCCGAGCACGGGGTCACGGAAGGCACGGAACGTCATCCCGAGGGCGTTGATGGCCGTCGCGCCGAACTGAACGGCCTCACGGTCGGCGACCTTTACCCGCGGGTAGTGGGTGATGATCACGTCGTCGCCGGAGATGCCGACGGTGACAAGATCGCGGAAGGTGTTGACCGACGCCTTGGTGAGGACGAACGATCCGGTCGCCGGGTCCACCTCGACGTCGAAGTACGCCTCGGTGAGGGTGCGCGATCGCTGGATTCCCGAGAACGCGACCGCCCAGGTGCCGGGGCCGTCCTGATCGATGACGACGTCCTCGTTGTGAGCGACGAAGCGCTTGTTGTCACCGGGCTCCGGCGTGAGGGAGAATCCATCCTCCCCGTAATATCCGAGGTCGACGCGGGTGCCGGCGGTCAGTTCGGACGTGGGGTTCCAGTCGGGCCCGGTGGGCGCGGCGATTCCCTGGGCGCCGAGCAGGATTCGACCATCCTGCACCAGGCGCACGTCGGCCGGGTTGATCGTCCGGCCATTTTCGATGAGTGCAGCAGTCATATGCCAGCTACCTTCCTGTGTGGTAATTCGGACCCACCCGGCAACTGGTGGTGGTTCCCGCGGTCACGGGAGTCGGTGGACGACGACGAGGATCGTCGAGGTGTAGTAGTAGTTGCCGGTGTCGTCACGGTCTTCGGTGGGGCCGGCATTGAGGTCCGCGCGGATCAAAGGAGCCGCATCTCGTGGAGCAGACTCAACCGCGAATGCGGCGTCGGTGCAGAGTCCGAACGCATCGTCCTTCGCTGTCGCGGGAGTTGTGTTGTCCCAGCACTCGACGGTCACGAGGTATTGGCGGGACACCGCAGTTTCGAGCCGTGAGGGGGCTACGCTGACGACGACTTGACGCTTCTGCTTCTCGTCGCGTTCGGCGGACACTCGGTCGGCGGCGACGTCCGTCCTGATCCGTTCGATGGCCCATCGGCGGACGTTCGGCCACTTGCTTGCGAACTCGGCCATCAGCGCCTCCTAGATCTGTACGCGCGCAAGTGCGGCGCGCAGGTCCTTCTTGCGGTCGCGTCGGCCCTTCGAGGATTCATCGACAATCCAGACGGAAAGGCGGCCCGCAGGCCCATACCCTCGCGTCACGTACACGTTCTGGTCTGGGCCAGCTGCGCGTTCCGCAGCCGAGACGAGAGCATCTTCGACGCCGGAGCCCGTCGTGTCGAGTAGGAGGTTCTCCCGGACGGCCTTGTGGTTCGCGCGAGCGATAGCTGGTTGCCCTTCGGGGTTTCGCAGCATGGGAAACGTGACCTTGACGCGCATCAGTTGGCCGCCTTCACAGCGAACTGCACCGCCCATGACTCTACGCGGAGCCATGCGCCGACTTCGCCGTCGATCGCGAGCTCTGAACCACGAATCACGACACGGTCGTCAGCGGTAATGTCGGGGCGGCTTTCCAGGTCTCGAATGTAGACCGTGCCGCCGGAGATGACGGTGTTGCGACCGACCTGCAGCGGCTCGGTGGGGTTCGAGGGAGCGAACTTGCCCTCGAGGTGGAGGTGTTCGCTCCATGCGTCGTCTACTGGGTCGCCGTCGGCGTTGGTGACGGTACTTGCTCGCAGTATCTGAATCGGTTCGTACCTCATTGGCGGAACCCAGACTTGACGGAGAACGACCGGAAGCCGCGGCCGGGAGCGGTGGGCAGCCATTCCAGGTCGGCTGCGGTGAAGTAGAGGCCACCGCTGGATACGGCAGAATCGATGGTTTCGCTTGAGGTGTCAGAGAAGGGTCCGTCCACACGCGTGAACGACCGCTGACGGATACCGCCCGGGTTCATGAGGCGACGTCGCACAGCCTCGACAACCGCGTCTTCCGCAGCCTGCACGAGGAGCTCATCGCCGCCGATGTACTGATCGATGTCGATTCCGCGCCGGCGTCCGATCAGACGAAGGTTGTTGGAAGCAGTCGCGAGCCACGCCGTGACGCGCCCTTCTTCCTCGAGAGTGAGTTCCCCCCACATGGTGCTGACGTCATTGACGGATGCGAATGATGGGAGCGCCATGTGGAGGGTCCTCTCTGCTTACTCGACGGGGATGCCCGCGTCGGCGAGTGCGTCGCGGATCTCGGACGCCTTGGCGCCCTTCTCGACCTCGAAGCCCTTGCTGAGTGCGTACTCAGCCCACGCCGTAGCGGAAGAGCCTGGGCCCTTGACGGGAGGGATCTCGGACTCGTCGTCGGACTCGTCGTCGGACTCGTCGTCGGACTCGTCGTCGTCGCCTTCCGGCTCCTCCGACTCTCCCGAGGCGGTGAGGGTGTGCTCACCGAGCTGCGGGAGTGCCCACTTCGGAGGGGTCGACCCTGCTTCAAGCAGCTGGGCCTCCCCCTCCTCCGTGAGGACGTACACGTTGCACGTCAGCTGAGCCATGGTTAGGCGGCGACCGTCGCGACGAACAGGCGCTTCGCGTCGGACAGGACGGGGAACGCGACCGCGTCGACGAAGGTGAACTCGCGGTACGGCGGGCCGACCTTCTCGACGACGCCGGCGATACCGGGCGCCTCCTGGAAGGACATCTCGGCGAGGTTGCTGTTGACCAGCTCGAGCGCGGTTGCCGTGACGCCCCACTCGGTGCGTCCTAGGTCGCCCAGGTTCTCCGGAGTGAACAGGACGCGGTTGGCGGGGATGACACGGGCGAGCTGATCGGTTGTGACCGACTCGACCTGCGTGTCGTAGGTGGCGACGAACGGAGGAAGTCCGTTCGCTGCGAGCACCGAGTTCACATCGGCGATCGTCACCATCGTGCGGCCCTCGGTGGCACCGTAGGCAGCGTTGATCATCTGCGTGTTGCGCGTCACGAGACGGAGGACCGTCTGCGAAGTGCGGATCGCTCCGGCCGGGGCACCGTTGGTCGCGACGTACACGTCGTGCCAGGTGATCAGGTCGGTGAGGATCGGCGCAGCGGGGTTCGACCACAGCGTCGCGGCGGTGACGAGGTGGCCTGCGGGGACACCGAAGTCGGCCTCGAAGCCGCCGTTGATTTCGGACACGGTGAGCTTGCCGTCGGTGAGGACGTCGCCCCATGCGAGCTCGACTCGGCGGAAGATGTTCTCCGTCAGGTCCTGCGCGTCGTTGTAGATCGCGTCGGCGAGGGCGGCGGTGTTGGTGCCGTTCACGCGAGCGAACTCGAGCTGCAGACGCTCGTACTCGCCCTTGTTGCGCGAGTCCGAGAGGGGGATCATGCCGACCGAGGCGGTGGAGCCGTTGTCACGGTCGGACACGTGGATGCGTCCGTCGTAGGTGCGGTACCGGGCCGTGCGGTTGCGCTTCACGATCTCCGCGAAGTTGACCGTGTTGGTCAGGTTGTTCCGCGTGGGGAACGCGTTGAGCAGCGCGAGGTCGCTGGGGACCGGCACGTTGCGGACGAACGCCGAGAGGGCGTCGGGGTTGACGGGGGCGTCGAAGACGATAGCCATCTAGCTCACGCTCCTTCCGAGAAGTTGACGAGCTTCAGGTCCGTACGGGCGTCGGCGTCGAGCGACCCCTTGCCGGTCTGGAACGGAAGCTTGGACGGGATGACCTCCCCCTTGTGGAGGCCGGCGCCGCCGACGCGGGTCGCACCGGTGGCGACTCGCACGGACGAGAACAGGAGCTCCGCGGCCGTCTCGGTGCCGTTGGTTGCGGCGGGGTCGTACGGCCCGTACAGGCCGGATGTGGTGATCTTGCCGAGCACCGTGCCGGACGGGATGAACCCGTTGGCGTAGTGGGTGCCGGCGGTGAATGCGCTCACGTCCAGGACGATGCTGGGGTTGTCACCCGGCAGCGTTCCGTCGGGGCCACGAAGCCACGAACGGTTCTCCGACTGGAACGTGGAGCGGCGAACGGTGATGTCAGACATCTGTGTTTCCTCTCTACTTCTTCTTCCCGAAGCGGCGTTCCGCTTCGGCTTCGCCGGTTGCCCGGCTTGTGGTTTCGATCTGCTCGTGCGGACCCTGGAATCGGGCGAGGTTCGGCACCGGACCGGCCTTCGGCTTCTCCTTGGTGTTCTCCGTGACCCAGGCGGTGATCTTGGCCATGTCGGCCTTGTCACCGTCCACGAACGCGGAGCGGTCGAGCGTGAGAAGCGTTGCCGGATCGACCTCGCGGCCCTGAAGGGCGCGCTCGATCGCCGTGGTCACGCGCTCGTTCGCGAGGATGCCGAGAACCTCACTGCGGCCCGCCTGCTTTGCCTCTTCGATCGCCTTCTGTTCAGCGGTCTGAGAAGCAGTGCGAGCGGTCTCGAGTTCGGCCTGCATCTGCGCGATCTCTTCGGGGGTCTTGCCCCCGTAGGCCTTCACACGGTCCTCGTGCTTGCGCGCCTTGTCTTGCCAGTACGCAGCCTGCTGCTCCGGCGTCATGTCCTTGACGGGCGTTCCAGCCGGAAAGCCGAGGTCCCCAGTGGGATCGTTGCCCTCGTTGTCCGTGAGGAAGCGGAGCCCGAGGAGGTCGAACCGGGATGGTCCGATCTGCGCGAGGCCGTCGCATCCACGGCGGGCGAAAGCGGGCTTGCTGGTGAGCATGATCTGTCTCCCATGTCGGGTGTTGGTGGTGGCCCCATGACGGGGTAACCGTGCGTGAGCACGGGGTCTTAGGAGGCGTCGATGTCGCGCTTCGTGGTGAAGTGCTGGTCACGCCAGGTGAGAACTGGACCGACCTCGCCGTGTTCGCGTACTGCGACCAGATCGAGGTAGTCGGAGATCTCGTTGCGCCCGTCGAGGTATCGGGCGCCGCGGTCGGAGGAACCGAACTCGCTTTCGACGGCGGTGTGGATCGCGTCGAGCCGATCGGGGTGAATGATCTGCACGTTCGGATCACCGTCGTACGGGCGCTGGTTGCAGTCGCACCCCGGGTGAACCGGCTGTAGATCAGACGACCAGTACCGCTGAGTGGAGGCGATCACGCACAGCGCACAGTTCTCACGCCCCGTGAGCACTCGCTCGGTCATCCGAACCCCGCCGGACTGCATCGCGCGGCGCGCCGAGTGGGTCTTCGCGAGCTGCAGATTCGTCGTGACGATCGACAGCAGACGGCTCTTCCCTGCAGCGACAGCAGCGGTGACCGACTGACCTTTCGACAGGCTGTCGTGCATTGTGGCGAACGGTCGCGCGTAGAGCGTCTCGTCGGATACACCCCGCAGGGTGCGCGTCGTCGCCTCAAGCGTGCGCCCTGAGACTGTGTACCCCTGCTGGGCGGCGAGCCGGGTCATGTAGGCGTCGGTGAGGTCGGAGATGCGCTGCTGCCCTGACTGCACCATGGGGGTGACCGTGGCGAGGAGACGCTCGATGTCGTCGTCTCGCCACGATCCCATGCTGTTCCAGTACCTCGAGGTGAAGTTCTGGATGCGGAGACGCAGCTGGTGCACCTGGGTGTCGTACGCACGGTCAAGGCGGGTAACCATGCGTCCCCCTCTACTGGGCGGCCGGAGCGTCCGCTGCGGCGTCAGCGACAGCACCGAGGATCAATGCCTGGTCGGCCTGCTCGGCCATCACCTGGTTGATCTCGTCGGGTGTCATCTGCCAGATCTTCCGCAGGATCGTCTTCAGCGGCAGCGTCGCGGACACCTGCGAGGTCGCGGAGCCCATGTCAGCGAGTGAGAACCGTTCCGTGGGCTTCCACCCAACGGTGATCCCCGATTTCACCGCCCGCTCTTCGTCACCATCGGTGAGGAAGATCAGGTGGTACAGGTCGACGATCCCCTGCGTGACTCGGGTGATCTTGTCCTCAACTGCGAAGGTGAGGCCCTCACGGGTGAACTTCGCACCCTCGGCAGCCTGATTGTCTGGAGCGAAGATCGACATCGGGCGTCGTGTGACGGCCGCGAGCCGCATGACCTCGTCCTTGATCGCAGAGAGGATGCCCTGGACATCAGCCTGCGTCGACTCCCACACCTTCGCGCCGCTGGGAAGCAGGAACCACTGCCCAGGGTCGGAGGTGAGGATGTCGTCGAGATCATCGACTCCGATGGCTTTCTGGAACCCGTCCTGGACCTCGACCTCGTCGGCGTTGGCGTCCATCTGGATCGCGCGCTGCTTGAACGCCTGGTACATGACGATCACGGTCATCTGAAAGACGAGCCGGTCGATGCGCCGCAGGATACGCAGGTGCGGTTCGAACTCGCCCTTGCCGTTGCGGTTGCGGAAGCGGACAACGGGAACGAACCGGTGCGGAAGCGCCGCACCATCCTTGCCACCCTGCTCGGCGTCCCAGGCCCAGTCCTTGCCGTCGAATCCAGCGTCACCGCTCGAGCGCCGCTTCGCGACATACGTCATCGCGTTAGTGCCCTCGCGGACGGAGCCAGGCAGCATCACCACGGCATAGTCGAACCCGTCGAACTGGTCGCGGAGGAACTTGACTGCGCAGATGATGCGCGACTGACGTGCCGGGTCGTGGAACGTCACGAGATCGCGCGGGTCCTCCGCGGTGACGGTGATCTCGTCGGTGTCAGGGTCCTTGCCCACGATCGCGAATGAGTTCCCTGCCCACAGCATCGTCTCGACGCAGGAGGCGAGCTCGACGTCGAGGTTGTTGTCGCGCCAGTGAGCCCACGCGGCTTCGTCGAGCACGTCACCGGACACCGCGGTGCGAATGTCGCGGACGGACATCCGCTCCCGCAGCGAACCGGTGATCAGCTCGGCGAAGTTGGTGGTCGACTCTTCTTCGAACTCTGCGAACGCCGCGCGCGCATTCCTGACGGCCTCTGGTGCCGGCGGGTTGCCGTCGTGCCATGCCGCAAGTTCGAGAAGACGAGTACGCTGCGCGTCACGCTTCTCGAACGCACGCTCGAGCCACCAGCCCGGCGTGTACGGAGTCTTCGTAGCGACTGCCATCAGACCCCCTACAGAGTGTCAGCGTGATCCGATGCGTCGGATCACAGATCGTTTCTTCTGAATCGGCTTCGCCCCACCCTTGAGTGCGTCGAGACGCGCCTTCCAGGACAGGACTGCCGCCATGCCGGCGTCGAACTTGAGACCCATTTGCCCGTCTTGCTTCTGCATGACGTACAGCGGCTCTCCGTGGTCGTCGCGGAGCCGAAGTTCCTTCTTCCCGGCGTTGCCGAGGTGACGAATCAGATCGTCGTGAGGGGACAGAACCTTGCCGATGATGAAATCGGGATTCACGCGACCACCGAATCGAATAGACCCAGCGTCGATCGCTTCCTGATATTCGCGAAGCGCGTACGCCATCTGGGCGTGACGCTTCGTGTACCACTCCTCCACCTGCCCCGGGTACTTCGCGTACCAGGAACCGATCGTCTCGGTCCAGTGAGGAGGGTCGGCGTAGAGCTTGAACACCCGATAGTTGGACATCGCCCACTCGAACGTGGCGGTGACCTCATCCTCCGGGACTTCCCACTCGTCAGCGTCCTCAGGGCGCTCCCACAAACCGATGAGCTCCTGCAGACCGGTCGCGATCTCCGTCGCGACGATCGCCGTCGCATCACGGAACCGTGCGCCGTCGAATCCGAGGGACACGAACGCGCCGCGAGGGATCTGCTCCCCCGGGCTCAACAAATCGTTGATCTGTTTGCGGTCGAAGAACGTTGACCCAGACTGGCGCCAGCGGTTCAGCCACACGCGCTCGAGGTAGGCCTTGTCCGCCTTCGGACGTTCCCAGTTCTTCGCGATGTTCTCGAACTGTCCCGGACCGAACTCCCCGACGGGGCCCGTTGCCTCCGCGATCGCAGCGACGCGCTTCTCGCGCGTGCTCAGATCGGAGTGCTTCGACTCGTCCGCCCAGCGGGCGAAGAAGAACAGTGCAGGGTCGTCGATTTCGCCACGTTCGATCGCCTCGGCCTCAGCGCGGAGATCTTCCTCCACCGAGTTCTCACCGGGAGCACCCGCAGTGGACGTGTGCAATGCCCAGGGATCTTCGAGAGGACGCTTCGACAGGTTCGCCATCATCGTCTCGTATGCGGCCTTGTGAGTCGGCAGCTTGAGTCGGTGAGGCTCATCGAAGTGCATGCACGTCGTCAGCGCGCCGTCTCGAGAGCCAGGCGCGCCCGCGACAGGCACTGCCTTGCCGTCGTCCTGCCCGAATCGTCCGAGGCGCATCACGCGCTCGTCAGTGATGTCGAACAGGTCAGCGTCGGGGCCTTCACCGATCACGTACTTCAGGACACCGAACGCGAGCTCTTCGACCTGCTCCTTGGAAGCGGCCATCATCGGAATGTACGGGAACTCGACCGGCTTCCCCTTGAGAACATCGCCGTCGTAGTAGCCACGCACCGGTGCGTCAGGGTGCAGTTCGCATCCCATGACCCATGCGGCCATCTCGGTCTTCGCCATTCCCTTGCGCCACTCGATGCCGCCACGCTGGAACCGCCGGCGGCCTTCGAACGGGTGCCCCTTCGGATACACCTCGTACAGACGGCAGAGCGCAGCGAACTTCTCATCGTCGAGGACGGCGGGTCGGCCGGATAGCGAACCGGGCCCGAACACGAACCGCTCCTCGATGAACTCCTTGAGGACAGGACCAAGCGTTGGGTAGGACAGGTCGAGAGGCGGAACGATCAGGACCGCCACGGGAACCTCAGCTCACGATTTCGAGGATACGACGCGGGTCGGTGGCGGCTTCAGGCTGCTTCGGCTGGTTGTTCGTCTTTCGTCGCTGCTGACCGCGATCCTTCGCAGCCTCGGCGCCTTCGATCGTCCACTCGAGCGAGCGACGAGACAGCGGGTCGAGACCAAGCATCTTCCGCTGGAGTCGAAGTTCCCCCGCGGCCTCCTTGCGACCGGTCGGAGATTCAGCGGTCACGAAGTCGTTGTACAGCGACGCGCAGATGCGGACGTTCTCGTAGTCCGAGTCCAGCCACTCTTCCGACATCTCCGAGATCCACATCCGCTCCCAGTACCCGATGGTCTCGAGCGCCCACTCCACGCCCTCCGGCGGGTTCGGGATGTACCGCTCTTCACCATCAGCCAGAACTCGAAGGGTCGTCGCCCCCGCCGCCTTGTTACGACGAGCGCGAGCTGAGGTGTGTTTCTTCGGAGCGGGCATGATGGCCTCCCATGTCGGGAACGAAGGGCGCCCATGACGGGCTGGGGTGCGGGGCGCGAACCCCTGGGGAACCGTATGGATATAAATTCACAGCATCTCCCCGGCGACCGGGAGCGGGGTGGGGAGGGGGGTGAGGCCCCTATGTGCGTCGCTGTGCGGCTCGTTGGCGGCCGCGTTGTGCTTCGCGTTGTGTCTTGGCTTTGTGGCATGGTTCGCAGGCTGCTTGGCCGTTGTCGGGGTCGTAGCGTTTGCCGCCTTCAGCTACGGGGATGACGTGGTCTGCGTCCTTTGCACGGTGGGTGCAGCTCGGTCCCTTGATCTCACACATGCCCTTGGCTCGAGCGAGTACTGTCTTCCGCCACTGTGAGTGTCCGGCACCGGAGGCGTGTGAGCGACCTGCCCAGTGGTGGACGGTGTGTTCGGCGCAGTAGCGGGTGGTGGTGATGCGGTTGTCGCACCCTGGGGTGGGGCATTGTCGTGGGGCCCTGGGCATCAGGTGATGTACCCCCTGGGTATCGAAAGCACCGCGGCGTCTAGATCGGTGACCCCCAGCCCTGCTGTACGCGTTCAGGTATCACCTGGTATTGGGGTAGAGGCGAGGGTTCTGACTCTTGCGCGGATGGGAGGAAGACCGCGTGGAACTCGTAGCAGCGTCGCCACGGGCCTGTGAGGTAGAACTCTGCGGTGAGCTCTGGTGCTTCGAAGCCTCGGTGTCCGTGCCGTTCGGTGAGTGCCTTGAGTTGGTCGATCGCGAACTGTGCGGCTTCCTCGAGTGAGGTCGCAGTCACGGTGAACGTGATGTCCGGGTTCTGGGTGGTCACTGCTTGTCCCGGTCGACGACACGGAGCCCCGGCGTGCGTGGCTTGCGAGCTGTGCGGATGACGGCGATGAAGAGCGTGACCAAGAGCGTGGTGACGATAGCGACGACGAGCACGGCGACTGCCCAGAGGATTACGTCGAGGGGCGTCATGTCAGTCCTCTTCCCAGTAGCTGGCGGGGCGCATCACCGCTCGTACTGGGCGGCGGGCATCTTTCTCCTCGGCGATGTCGCGGTCTTCACAGAGGAAGGCGGCTCGCATCGACGAGTACGTGTCTCCGCAGATCTCGCAGTCGAAGGCTTGGACGGTCACGGGTTTGCCTTCCGCTGTTGTGTTGCGTGGATGCGGACGCCGCATGGGCACGTCTGTGTGCCGGCGGTCGGGTAGGTGACAGGTCGATGGCAGCGTGCGCAGGTTGATGACCTATTGGGCATGCCGTCGTTCGAGCTTCACGATGAGGCTGATCAGCTCGGGCTTGGTCAGCCTCTTGAGCTCGCGGAGTCGGATGAGGTCGTTCCGTATCGCGTCAACGTCGGGGTGAAAGGTCGCGGCAAGCTTGTCACTCGCCCCCATGATCGACTCCGTGTTCGTAGAGTGCGGCCCACACGAGGACCGTGAGGTTGCCGATCATCTCGGCGATCCATTCGGGGTGCTCGTTCAGCCAGCGCCGAGCGCCTACGCGCGTCTTCTCCACCAGCGCTGCGTGGTTCAGTGCGACGTGTGCGCTCTCATGCGCGGCTAGGGCGAGCTCGAGGTCTTCGAGGTTGAAGAGCATGATCGCGCCGATGTCGGCTCCGTCTACGTTGTCGTAGGTGCTCGACCATGCGGATGCATTCGGGTCGCCACAGGCTCGGCGCAGTTGCTCCCGCTCGTGCATGAGGAAGACGTGGACTGCGAAGGGAACGGAGTGAGTCGGGATGGCCTCGATGACGCCTTGCCATGCGACGTCTCCGGCTGGCCACTGCATGGTTTCGCTCACCACGGTCCTTCGGTCATGACTCCCTTGTGCCAGCTGCGGAAGCGCGGGTGGCAGGCGGGGTCGGTTTCGGGTTCGTTGTGCATGAGGGTCCACTCGATGGCGGGCTGCCAGAGCGCGTAGGCGAGGATGCTGAGGGTGATGCCTGCAGCGATGCCGAGTAGGACGCGCATTAGATGCTCCTGGCCAGGATGCGTGCCATGATCTCGGCGCCGCTGATCAAGCCCAGTCCGCCGACGTCGCCGTGGCGTCGGGTGCGTTTCTTCGGCTTGCGTGTGAACTTCTCGCCGGAGCGTTTGCGGGCCTTGCGAGCTGCGGTGCTCATTCCGCCTCCGTGCATGGTTTCGGATTAATGCCCTGTGGGGTTATCACGCGTGGACCTGGTGTCGGAGATCGATGATCGCCGCGGCTTGGCGCGTCAGCTCATCGAGGTATTCGGTTCCGTGATGAGCGCAGTAGGAAACCGTGTTTCCTGATGGCATCC
The DNA here is from genome assembly GCA_037033305.1 of Actinomycetota bacterium. Taxonomy (GTDB): domain Bacteria; phylum Actinomycetota; class Actinomycetes; order Actinomycetales; family Microbacteriaceae; genus Microbacterium. The sequence goes on from JAZBLP010000016.1 coordinate 31,200, forward strand.
GCACATACAGGTAGGCCTTGACGTGCGCCGTGTGAGGGCACGCGTCGCACTCGTCTGCATCGACGGTGATGACATGCACGATCGTCTCCTCGGAACTGAGGGTGAGAGTCGAAGGGAAAGCGAAGTGTGAAAGGTTGCCAGGCGGGGCACATGTCCACTCACCGTCCGGACTTTATGCATACGCCACCGGCTGGCCTGGTCTTCTGCGAGGGGTGCACCATCCGACTGCCTGGGCTTCCGTCTGACCTCGCATTGCTCCGGGAGCAGGGCTCGAACCTGCGGCCCGCGCATTAACAGTGCGCTGCTCTGCCAACTGAGCTATCCCGGATCGACCCGCCGCAGCCGAACTGGCTCGGGTCTATGTAGTTGTCGCCCCTATGCACGCCAACAGGTGCGCTCCGGCGGTGTAGTCCGGCTCTTCGGGGCTGTGCGCCGCGTTGCTGTGCGGCTGCCCTCGACCGCGCTAGCCAGGACTGGGGGTCGACCGGCACGACGGGAGGGGTTCTTAAACTCAAACAGACTGCAGTGAGGCGGACCGCGCTTCTTTCAGCCGTTCCGATCGGCAGGTCTTGCAACTTGCGTATCCCCGGTACCAGATCCAGTTGTTGTGACCCGATGCGCACGGGCCTAAACCCGCCGTTCTTGCGCGTCGCATGTTCTCAGCGTGAGTGACGGCTTCGAGGTGGCTTGGGCGTACACACCCTCGGTTTCTGCATATGTGGTCGATCTCCAGACCGGGCGGGACGGCGCCGCCCGACTCGATGCAGTACGCCACGCGATGCGCAGGTCGAGATGTTCCGCCCACGCCGACCCGGCCGTAGCCGTGAACTTCCTTGGAGCCGAGCCATTCCCAGCACGAGTCGATGTCATCGACGATATGAACCTTCAACCAGAACTTTCCTACGGCATCGGGATGGATGGCGTCCGGATGCTCGGGCTTAAAGCCTCGCCGGTTCAGCGCGCACCGGTTGCAGATGATGGCTAGACGCCCACCGGGTGCAGTCAGAGTTCTGAACGTCTTTGCTTCTTCAAGCGGATGCCCGCTATCGCATGCGTTCCTGTTACCGTAGATCACATCAGATCCTTCCCGATCTGGTCACGCTCCGGGAGGTTGCAGCCTCGCCGGAGCTTTCCGCACCTACCAACAGGAACACCCCCGGGCCGTGGGCCCAGGGGTGTGTTCCGTCAGAGGTGCTGACTCTAGATACAACATAGCACGCTAGCGGTCACTCTGTTCGATGGTGCCAGCGTGTCGAATGCGCTTCCTTCGATGGGATATCCCCATACCGGATCGCTTGATCGGGCATCCCGGGTCGTGTCTGTTCGGTCGGGTGGTCGAACGTGGTGAGGTTGTCCGCGCGTATCCACCGCCTGATGGTGGACTCGGACACGTTGAACAGGCGTGGCAGCCAGGCGATGGGTACGGCGGCTTCTTCGAGTTCGTCGGATCTGATGTAGTCGGCTTGGGTGGTCACTCGGGAATCCCTTCGAGTAGCTCGCGGCAGGTGCCGCACACGGGGTACTTGGTGAAGTCGCGTGATGGTCGCCACTGCTTGCCGCAGAGTGCGGTGATCTCGACTCCGTCGAACATGGAACGTTCGATGTCCTTCTTGCGGGCGTAGTGCGAGAAGAGATCATGGTCGCCGGCGTCCGTAGTGACGACGACAGGCTTCTCGATAATGTCGGTGCTCATTTAGGTCTCTCCCCTACCCCGCCCTGGCCGAGAAAGTCGCGTCCTGCCGGGGTGAGCCGGAATTCACCACGGCACCCGCAGATGCATCCCACGGTCAGACCCCTGCGGTAGGTGCGGCGAGCCTTCGCACGGATCAGCGAGTGGCGCACGCCGAGGATGTTCTGTAGGTCCCAGATGGTCGCCCAGTGGTGGTCCTGGAGCACCTTGCCGATCGCCGCGACGAACTCGAGATCCGTGATCGCGCTCGAGTTCGCATCGGCGGGCAATGGGCGGTACATGCACGCATCGCCGACGCCGAACGCGTTGGACAGAACGGTCGTCTTCTCTCGCGGCTCAGACACGTCGCGTCCTGTCGGATGGATGACGAATTACGTAACGATACGTCCACAATGTGAACCTCACTGGCCCGTTCCCTTCTGATCTGGCTCCCCGGCTCCGAGTCCGTGGATAAATTGGTTTGCATGGATCTTGTGTGTGCGCATTGTGGATGGGACCCTGTGTTCGAGGAGTTCGCGGTCCCCGTGGCCACGAACCCTGCCCGGCGTGTAGAGCTTCCCGTCGGTCGTTGCTCGAACGAGAAGTGCCCGTACTTTGACGCCGACAGCCTGTGGACGGTCGAGCGTTCCGTCTGGCTGGCCGAGTACACCGGATAGCATCAGCTCTCCTCCTCTTCCACCGACACCCACGCATCCGCCAGGAACGCATTCAGAGCGTCCCGGACCCGCGTGGCCTCTCCGATGCTCATGTGCGCCCGGGTGTCGCCGACGCCGATCCACACCTTGCATTCCGTCGCGAGGCTCGATTGCTGCACCGTGAACGGGCGCGGCGGCTGACCCTGGTAGTCGGAGACGAGTATCTCGGTGAGGCCGAAGCCGCGGTCGGTCTTGCGCTCCCATTCCGGTTCCTCGGCTACGACACCGGGCATGAGCGTCGGGAGGATCGCCGTCGCCCGTTCCAGGGCGTCACGGTAGTGCTCTTCGGACACTCCGCGGTCTGAGGTGTCGGTCTCGTACTCCACGAGCTGCCATGCGATCGCGTGTAGCGCGGCTCCAAGTAGTGCGATCCGCCGCTCGGGGGTGATTTCTTCGTCGGTCATCGCTCTCCCCTTTCGATACGGTCGGCCCGGTCGCGCAGTTCCCGTGCGTCGATCCGAGTGCAGTTGATGAACGACAGCTCGCTCGGATGCGACGGGTCGAGATGGTGGATGCTCTGCTCGAGCTCAGTCGCCGCCGCTCGGAGCACCTCGGCATCGTGAGCGGCCAGCCAGCGATCGAACGCGGCCTCTCGCGCTTCGGCTGATCCGTCGGTGTCGTGGTCCTCGACCTGCCAGTACACTGCGTAGTTCCATCGAACCGACTCGGTGGTCGGTGTGTACTCGCTCATCGCTCTACCTGCCCTTCCCCGGCATCGACCCATGCGGTCTTGTAGTGGTTCGGTCGACCTGACCCGTCCGGGACGACGACCATCTTCTTGCCGACGAGTGCGGCATCACGGTTCTTCTCGATCTCGCGGATGAGTTCGTCCGTGAGCGCTTCGACCTTCCCCCACGCCTCACGCGCCGTCTTCGCGCGCTCACGCCAGCGTCGAAGGTCGCTCTTCTGCAGGCTCAGCCCGCGAGACAGGAAATCGGAGATCATCGATTCGCGCACAGCCTCGATCGCCGCCTGCCGTGCCTCTGTGACGAGCTCGTTGCCCCTGGCATGCAGTTCTTCATCGGACAGTGCTGGGGTCTCGTCTCGGATGATTCGCAGCTCAGCCACGGCCCGCCTCCCCAGCAGCACGCAGAGCGGCGAGAGCCGTCTTCGCGGCCTGCTCCGTGAGGATGATGACCGGGCCGTCCATGTCGTCTTGCACGTATGCGCCGGGAATCTCCATTTCGAGTTCGCGGATCGCCTCGACCTGCGCGTCGGACGGTTCGCCCTGCGGCTCCGGTGTGGCGTGCGCAGCGGAATGCCCCTCGACGTACCCGGTGATGAATGCAGCACGCTTGATGTCGGCAGGATCAAAATCTGCCCCGTTACACGTCGCCCATAGGCCACGCTTAAAACGCTCCGCCTCTCTCTCAGCGACTTTCTGCACTTGTTCCGGGTCGCGCGAACGAAGTCCCGAATTATCGGTGACCCACCGCCAGAAATCCTCAGGCGACATCACAGACTTCCACCATTCGGCCCCGAGGGTGAAGCCGTTGATGCTCCCCTCTGCGTAGCGTTTGACCATCGGGTCTTCTGACAGCCACCATTCGTTGAAGCGCCTCTTCGCCTCGGCCATTGCTGCTCGCCGGTTCTCAGTGCTCCACTCTTCGGCGCTCGGCTCCGGTACCTCGGAACGACGGAAGCCAGCAGCGAGGATCGCATCAGCTGCGGCATAGGCGGTTCGAACGGCGTAATCATCACCGTTCGTGCGCTGCAGGCCCGATCGACTGACGAGTTCGCGCCAGGGCCGCGAGTTCTGGTGGTTGTCGTTCACCAGACTTGCCAGCGCTTCCCGCTCGCCGTCGGTCGGGGTGTGCGCCTTCTCGAACACGGCCAGAGCAGCAACGGCGAGGTCGCCATACGTCGATTCCTCGACATGCGCCTTGCAGATCGCTTCCGCGGCTTCCTCGATCAGCTTCTCTTTGTGGTCAGTCATCGGTCTGTCCTTCCTGGTTGGCAATCGCGATAAGAATGGCCGCGTGGCAGATGTCGGGTTCGCCCGGGTCAGGGAGCGGACACCAGCACGCGAGGTCCTTCCCTGCGAGCTCGGCGCGGATGGAGTAGGGATGGAACACGCCGAACCCGATCGCAGATGCCTCGAAGAGACGGACGGCCTCGGCGCGGTCTCCGTCGACGACGCGGAAGGGGTTGCCCCATCGGGACGGCCGTGCGACGACGATCGCCCCTTCGGGTTTCCGGTATCCGCGCCGGCGGGAGAGCTGCACACGCTCAGGCATCTCGCTTCTCCTTCCGTGCCTGCTTCTCGCGGCGTTTCATGTCTTCTGCGAACCATTGGATGGCTGGGGCGTAGAGCTTGGTCCATGCGTCCCAGGTGAGGGAGAACCCGCATTCTGGGGTGCGGCAGATGACGAGGAGGTCGTCGCCGTACTGTTCCGGTGCGCGTCGCATCAGGTGTGGTTCGTTGCAGGTTGGGCATCTGATCCCGGGGATGGGTCGGAGTTGTGCTTCGGAGTCCTGCCACCTCCGCAGCGCCGTGTTCATCCGCCGCAGCAGGACGACCGCCCACGTCGCACCCTCGATCGTGTTCACCCACTCGTCGACGTCGATGAACACGGCCTCGTGGGCGAGACGGATCGCTTCATCGATCGATGCCGATGACGGGATGACCCGTGCACCGAGTGCTTGCATGAGTTCGTCGGCTGCGATCCACGGGTCGGGCATGAGGATCGACTTCGTCATCGACGTGTCCACCCTCTCCCCAATCGCGGTCGCGGGGCGGTCGATGGATCTGAGGTGCGAGATCAACCAGGCGAGACGCCCGAGAGCGTCCTTCACCTGGAAGTAGCACGGCCCACAGAGATACCCGTGGGTTGCGGACCTGGGGATGCACCCACGGCACGACACGTCCTCGCATGTGGCATAGTGCGCTTCCGGGATGCGCTCCCCCGCCGACGTCATCCCCCGGCGCCGGCACGGATACGGACGATCCGACCGGTGCAGGTGACCCATCACCTCGGCGTGGTTGGTGATGCAGAACGTCTGATCGTCACTCATAGGTGACCTCCGGCAGGCCCGGGCGCTCATCATGGATGCCGAATCTTGCGACCTCGGCCTTCTCTTCCGCGGTCAGTTCCGGTGCGGGTGTGGTGCTCATCAGAGTCTCCTTGTGATCTGGTCGACCTCGTCGGGTCGGTGGGTGATGTCGGTCACGATCAGCTCGAAATGCGCTGTCGTGTCTTCTCGTTTCTCGATGCGGGGAGCGATCTTCACGCACCATTCGGCGGTGTCGTCCGGGACAAGATGGGCAGACACTCCCCTGTCTGATGCGAGGGCGTCGGCAGCAACCTTGAGCAGCGGGAAGACGTTGTCCTCGTCCCTGATGCGGTTGTCGGTGACGACCCACACCAGTTCCACTTGGATGCGGCCCATTGGTGGGATGTCGGCCTTCCGGGCGAGCGCCACGACCAAGGCCCGTACTTCCGCCGTCGAACGGGCCTTCGGCGCCCAATGGCCCCTGTAGTTCGCCGACAGGCCCTTGGGTGGGCGTTCGTACGGGAGTTCGAGAGTCCAGGTCATGCCGCCGTTCCGTCCTCCAGCTCGAGCAGATCGAAGAGTGACGGTGTCGCCTGCTCCCGATCGAGCTCCTGCTGATACATGACGGCGTCGCGGAACGACGTCGGGTTGAGTTCGGACGACCGCCCCGCACGGCCGAGCTTCCGGGCCCTGAGCGGCACGGTGCCGAGCCCACCGAACGGGTCGAACACGAGATCGCCCTTGTTCGAGTAGCGCTCGATAAGACGGTCGACGATGTCGAACTGAAGGGGGCAGATGTGGAACTCGAGCGCGCGGCGCGACTGCTCACCGTTGAGGGTGAGCATGCGGTTCACGTCGTCCCACACGTCCGGACGCCAGGACCCCGGATCGAGGCTCTTGAACGTCGACGGCAGGGCGTTCTTCACCGTCAGGGCTTCCCCGGTGGCGACATGGGCGTCGAAGTCGTAGACGCTCGTTCGGGACTGTCCCTTGAACAACCGTGAACGGTGCTTCGGTTCGACTGCCGCAAGTTCCTCAGGTGTGAGCAGCCTGTCTCCCGACGACCGCCAGTCCGCAGCTGCGTCGATCTGCCACCGTGCGAGCGAGTAGTCCGGGATCTCCTTCGTCACTCGATCGTCGGCGTACCCTTTCGAGCGGTCCGACTGTGGCTTGTGGAAGATCAGGATGTACTCGGGTGAGCCGACGCCCATCTTCGTTCCGTCTTTCCGCATCTCCGTGTAGCCGAGGCGATAGGTCTGGTTGTTCTCCCTGACGACATCGGTGGTGACGGTGATCATGCCCATGTAGTCGAACCCGTGCTTGAGGCCGTGCGCGAGCGCTTCGGCGTGGAATGGTGAGACGGTCGGGATGCCGGCGCCGGTGACGTTGCCGAACTGGATGCGGTCCTTCACGTGGCAGGCGTAGATCCGACCGGGACGGAGCACGCGCAGCAGCTCTGGCGTGAGGTAGTCCATCTGCTGCCAGAAGTGCAGGTTGTCGTCCGTGTGTCCGAAGTCGTTGTAGCTCGGCGTGTACTCGTAGTGGTTCGAGAATGGGATCGATGTGACGATCAGGTCGACGGAGTTGTTGGCCATGTGGTCGCGCGTCTCGACGATGCAGTCGTTCAGTGCGAGCGTCCATCCGGGTCCGGACTTCTCGATGCGCTCGACACCCATAGCTCTGGTGAGCTCTGCCGAGATCGCCGCCGGGTTGAGTCCGAACTCGCGGATCACGTCCGACATCGTGTCGGTGAGACGGTCGTGTTCCTCCCACTTCGTGAGCAGGCTGTCGCGGACCTCCGATTCTGTCTCCGCGTAGATCAGCGTCACCGAGCACGCGCGCTTCTGCCCGAACCGCTGAATACGGTGCACAGACTGGATCGTGTCGTTGAACTTGTGGGTCACGCCGACGTAGATCGCACGGTTCGACTGCTGCAGGTTCATTCCCTGGCCCAGCTGCACCGGCTTTCCGATCAGAGCGAACGTCTCACGGTTCCGCCACGCATCGAGACGTCGTTCCGCTTCTTCGTCGTCGAGACCGCCGTGAACCGATGAGAACGTCAGACCCTCGGCCGTGAGCATCTTCTCGATGAGCTCCTGCTCCGCGTTGAGGTCGCACCAGAGGATGATCTGGTCACCCGCCCCGTGCTTCTTCACGTGCTTGCGGACGAGCGAGAGCATCCGGGCGACGCGAGGCGTGATCGTCTCGCGCTTCTCGCGTGCAGTGTCGATCAGCGACTTCGCCCCGGCGCGAACCAAGACTCCCTGCCCATCGCGGTCGATCTGGTCAGATCGAATCTCGACCTCGACCGAATCCCATTCGACCGATAGCGGTGGGAGGTCGTAGCCCTCATCCGAGTGGCTGAGGTCGGACGGGCGCTGCACGAAGCATGCCCACGTGTTCAGCCACAGCCAGAATTCGCGTTCCTTGTGTGGGTAGAGCTTGAGGTTCCCGGCCTTCGAGCTGTCGCGCTGGAAGAACCGCGTCAGGGCCTGCCCGGTGTCCATGATGCCGAGGAATCCGGCGTAGTGGATCAGCTCCTTGTGTCGGTTGGGCGACGGCGTCGCCGTGGCGACGAACCGGTACGGGATCGAATCAAACAGCCCCAGGAACTCCTGGTACGTCTTCGAGCCGAACGACCGCAGCGCCGATGCTTCGTCGAGGCTGACTGCATCGAACCCGTCGACGGCCAGACGACCATCTCGCACGCTCTCGTAATTCGTGACGTAGATCCCGGACCACGCGGGGTCGATCTCTTCGGTGCGACGAATGAACCGGACCTCGAGGCCGAGCAGCTCTCGCCCGTCGCGGATGAACTCCCCACGCACGCCGAGCGGTGCGATGATCAGCGCGCGGCCGTCGACGACGGGCGAGGCTGGGTGAGTGAGGATCTGCCGCAACGTCTCCATCTGCATGATTGACTTGCCGAGGCCGAACTTGGCGAAGATCGCACGTCTCCCGCCGAGGATCGCCCAGCGGACAATGTCGCGCTGATGCGGGAGCAGTACCTGGTGGAGATCGTCTGGGTTGACGGGGAAACCGAACGACCGATCGAACGCGACCTTTTCGCGCAGGAACTCTTCGTGCGTCAGCGTCGGCATGCGGAAGAAATCGGGTGTGAGCACTGCAGAGGTCATGCGTTCTCCTGCTGGAATGACGAAGCCCCCGTCGAGGCGGGGCTTGGTTGGGTACGGGCTTCCGGTTCTTGTCGGGATTGCGTTCCCATCCGGTCTTGCTTCGGGTGCCGGCGACTTGCCGGCGTGTGAGGCCAAGCCTGTCGCCGATCTGGCGGTCTGTGAGCCCTTGGTTGAGGAATTCGCGGAGCGTGTGGCGTGGGATGAGCACGAGGCCGTCTGAGCGTGCCCTGTTGGCGGCTGCGCGGCGGTCTTCTGCGCTTGCGCCAGCGCGTGCACCGGGGCGCGCCCGTCGCGCCTTCTGTGCGGCGTCAGCGGCTTCCCGCGCCTGCTCCTGTTCGCGGGCGACGATGTCGGCGGCTGTCATCCCGGATTCGATCTGTCTCCTGAACGCGTAGTCACCCACGTACCGGGTGTGAACCGTGCGGCATGACACGTCGGCGGGGCAATGCGAACCGTGGCACCCCTCTTTGAAACCCTCAGCGGTCCCATGCGGGTAGTCGGCCGCGGTGATGATGTCAGCGTTCATGCGACTGACCTCTCTCGGTTCATCGCTGCTCCCCGCCGGAATCGGTTCGCGGGGACGCCCGCAGCACGTCGAACCTCTCCGACGCGCGCAACCAGCTGCCCGGTCCGGTCTGCGATCACGGCATCCGGGTAGCCCGCACGCGCGAACTGCACGATGCGTTCCTCGACCGTAGATGGAGCGATCAGCTGCATGACTGCACTGGTGAGGATGTCCTCCACGCTCACGCCTCTGTCATCGGCGACCGTTGCGAGCTTCCCCCACACAACTTCGGGGAGCAGTACGGGTATCGTCTTTCGTTCCATGTCAATGTCTCCGTAAATGGAAAAGGCCACTACCCGTTCTGCTGGGGTTAGTGGCCTGTGGATAGGTCGGGCTCAGACGAGCGCCGATTCGTGGATGTATTGCTGCACCTCGGCGGGCGACTTGGTGATCGCGCCGATGACGTAGCTGGTGGGTGCACGGGGCGGCTGCGGGATCTTGTTCAGAATCCACATCGATACGTTCACGACGTCGGGTGCCTCGAGCATCAGCCCGAGCTTCTCGTCCAGGTGTCTTCGGATTTTCTCGACGTCTATGCCGTATTGGCTTGCCAGCACGCTTCGGTAGGGCGCAGATTGATCGTCTGTCCTGTCGTTCGCGCGTGTATCTCGTGACTGACTCTCTGAAAGGTGAGTAGAGTCCGGGGACGGGGACGGGGACGGGGGGAATCCCCCTGGGAATCCTTCGGGATTCGCACCTGGGATCGCAGGTGGGATCGCACCTGCGATGCAGTGCGAGCAACCATCGACCTGAATGCCCCGTGCGACGTGCCAGCGGTCGTGGTTTCCGAGCGCTGACGCGTCCTGCTTCTTCTGACGCCGATCCTTCGACACGACCGCGTCGGGCTGATAGTCCTCCCAGTCGTGGAACACCCACGTCCGCCCGTCGCGCTGATCCCAGAGGGACGCGTTGGTGAGTTCTGTCGCGGCATCACGGTCTGCGCCGAGCATGCGGACGATCCCGTACGTCACGATCCCATCGGTGAGGTGCTGCGCGGCATAAGAGCCGGCCCTTACCCAGAGCGCGACTGCGTCCGCTGAGAGCTCGACGACCTTCGGATGTGACCAGAACTGGTCATCTACCTTGAACCAAGGCATCGATCTCAACCTCCTTAGGCTCAATGGGATCACCAGAGAGCGTCCAGTGATCCACCCAACGCCCGAAGCTGACGGCCGGAATTGGCTCCGCTCCTGGGGCGTGCTTCGACTGCGACTCGAGGTTGAAGATGGGATTCTCGTTTGAGATCGACCATGACTCCATAGCGAATGCAGAAGCGCGATCTGCGAACTCCTGTACCTCTATGTGACGGACGTGCGTCCACCACATGCTGTTCTTGCGGTGCCCCTCGAGCCTGAGCCGCCAACTTTGGGAGATCCCGACGTACAGCAACTCATTGCAGATTCCGAATGCCCGATAGACAAAGGTGGTCCGGTTGGCGAGCGGTGTCTTTGCTCTGTCACGTGCCATGGTGCATCACTCGGCTCCTCTCTTAGTCGTCATCGCAGCGGCATGGTTTGACCAGCCAGCAGTCCGGGCACACGACTTCGCGGGGCCCGAGTTCGAGCGGGTCGCGTTTCGGTGTGCACTGGTCGTGTCTGAGCTGGTCCTGGGCGTCGTATCGGACGGGGTCGCCCGGATGGATGCGGTGCCCGCAGTCCGCAGCGCAGACGCCGTCGTAGCGGGCCGGGAACACATGACCGGGAGTCACGGTGCCACCAGCCTTGCCACGGGTTCGAACGCGCACCATGGCTCACAGCCATACGGCGTGCATGAGCCGGGCCCGTGCCCCCACGGTGCGACGAGATAGTCGTTCACGACGGCGAAGTCGGTCTTGCGCATCCCGAGAGCGCCCTTGTGCGGGATCGGTTCGTCGAGCGCCCGAGGGTTCGCGAGCACCAGATGATGCCCAGCACGTTCGGCCCACTCGGAGCAGACGAGCCAGTCACCGTCCTGCTGCTGCGTGATGCATTGGTCGACGGGATGCGAGTCGAGGAGGTCGACGACACCGATGATCGCGCCGCGATCAGACCACGTCGGATCGAACTTCTTCGGTTGCGGGCGTCGGGCGCGATACCAGTCTGCGTGTTCCATCCACAGGGGCTCAGGCGCGCTGTCGGCGTCCGCCTGTGCGACGTGGATCGCGACGGGTCCGCGGTATTTGCCGGCGATGTTGCGGACGCGGTTCTCGACGTTCTTCCCGCCGTGAATGATCGCCCAGGCCCACGGTTGGCGGACGGTGAGGATTCTCATATGGTTGTTCCGTTCTCCCGGTGAGTCCGGGCATCTTCGTCTTCGATGGCCCAGCACTCCGGCCGGTTGCACTTGGCGGTGAGCACGTAGCACATTGCGAAGGAGCGGTGCCGGAGCCGATCGCCGGGACAGGTGATGTTCGTGCAGGCGCGTTCGCCGTCCCGGTGCTGCGTGACGCGACCCTCGCATGAGAGGCGCGGCTGTGTGTCATTGCGCTTCGCGAGAGCTTCGTCGTACTGGACCGCCCCGCCCTCGCAGGCCTGTCTCGCGTGGAATGTGACAGGTGGGCCGAGGGGGACGTAGAGGTTTTCGGTGAAGCGGTGTGACCTCTGCCGGTAGGTGACCGGCTTCTGGCACGACGGGCAGATGCCCTCAACCTCATAGCGGGAGTTTCGCTCGGCGTCCGCTGTCGAGACCTTCTCCGTCCACACGTCAGAGCACGGAGGCAACTGCCCACACGAGTGACAGAGCGCGTAGTGATCCGGGAGTCGAAACACCTGCGCGTGCTTGCGGACCGTCGCGGGACGATTGTGCTCTGCGAGGTCGTACAGTTCCCCTGGCGGACGAAAGTAGATTCGCCGCCCGTCTTCGCGTTCGCGGATCTCGTGGACCCTCCACGGTTGGTGTCGCCAATCGGGATGGTCCACAGCAAGGATCATCCCGACCTCGATGCGGTCCACTGAGATGTAGCGGCCTTCGGTGGGTCGCCAGCGCGCGTCCATGCGTTGCCTCTCTCTGGGGAATCCCCAAGGTCAGTCTTCGAGGTAGATGAGTCCCCAGTGGTGCAGGAACAGTTCTTCGGCCGGGTTGCACCGACCTGACGGCAGCGACCACCCCTGCGGGGGGTTGGCGCTGTGTGCGAGCCCGTGGCAGCCCGTGTGGTTCCCCCACCCGCAGAGGGCGACGAGGTTGGCTGCGGTGTGCTTCCCTCCACGGGTGCGGTACTTGCGGTGGTGCAGTTCGAGGGGTGCGACTTTCCCGCACCCCTCACATCTGCCCTTCGCCCGTTCGTGGACCTGCTTGCGCACCTTCGCTGGGATTGCGCTCATGCCGCCTCGGGGACGAGGGCTTCGAGCGCCGCGTTCCATGCTTCGCCCCATGTCGGGTATCCGTGGCGTGCGGTTCCCGGGTACGGCGCTTCAGTGTCGCCGTCGGCGTCCACCCACCACCTTCCCGAGTTGCCGCGCCACACGAACGGCTTCACTTCCCTCCCCCGAACCCGATGAGCTCGGCGAGATGCTGGGCCTCGTTGTATCGGAGGGGGCGTGTGCCCTTCTCGATCTGCGAGACGGTCGTTTGGGACCACCTGAACCCGCGTTCGTTCAGCGCAGCTGCGAGGTCTCGCTGCGAGAGCCCGGAACGTTCCCGGGCGGCGGTGAGGTCGGACCCGATCTGTTCGTCGGTCTGTGGGGCGCCCAGTGCCGCCGGCGCCGTCTTCGTGCCGGTGAGGATGCCGAGGTTGCGGAGTGCGCGGGACCGGGCGATCGTGTCGGCTGATTCGAGCGGAGACCCGGCGATGATCGCGTTGTCGTCCTTCGTGGAGCCTTGCGCCCACGCCGTCGCATCCGGGCCCGCCACGGTGCCGAACCCGGGGCGCGTGAGGTACGCGGACGCTTTCATCACATACGTCACGTGTCCGTCAGGATGCTCGATGACCCGGTCGATCGACGCTTCCACATACCCGTCGGGGTGCTGCTCACGGAACGCGGTGAAGCGTTCTGCTGCGGTCACGAACTCTTCATCCATGACCTGTGCGTGAGGCTTCGGCAGACGGGATCTCCTCGTGTCCTCGGGGATGTCGATGGCGTCAGTCATCGCTCACCACTTCGTCGTCGAGCTTCCTGAGGCTTGCGTTGCACTTAGGGCACGAGAGCACGACATAGCGTGCGAGCCACAGAGCACGGTGCTTGCCGCTGCACGGACTGACCACGAACTCCGGTCCGTCCTTCTGCGCACGGAACACCACGGGGCTTCCGACGCGGGGTGGCTTCACTGGCTCGGTGCGGGCTTTCCTCGTGTCCTCAGGCACGTCGATGTCGGTCATTTCTTTGCACCGATCCGCTCGTTGTAGGTCTCTAGAGCCTTGAGGAACTCGCTGGCCTTGATCTCGGCCCAGCCGCCGACCGAGGGGTCAGTGCCGTGCGGACCCGGGTCTTCGGGAACGAAGCTCACTCCAGCGAACGCCACCCCGTCCAGGATGAAGAGCAGGGCAGAACCCACGCGCCGAGAGCCGTCTCGCGAAGGAGACTCCAGGAGCTGCGGAAGGCCGAGTACCGGCTCCTCGTCGAAGCGGATTGCCTCCAGATCCTTGGCCAGGGGGTTGTTCTTGAAAGGAAGCCAGCCGCGCCGGTGTCCCTCTTTCCACTGACCGGTGGTTGGCTTCGTGTCGCCGCCGATGGCAGAGATCGCGTGTGCTCCAGCGAACGAGGACCCGTAGTAGGCCCCGTCTGGAGCACCCTGCGCCGAGGCGAACTCGAACGCACGCTCACGGAACGCCTGGAAGCCGTCCTTGTTTCGCTGGATCGCGGCGAGGACCTCAGGATGTGTCGTGCTCGCGTACTGAGGAAATGCGGTCATGCTGCTGATCCTTCGTATTCGTCGATGAACTGGTTCACGTTCCAGACGGGCGCCTGGAGAATGCCGACGGGCCCGCCATTGCGGGTCTTGTATCCGGGCCATTCGCCGGTGTCTATGGCGCGCCTGTACCTGTCTCGGGCTTCACGTCCGCGGCGTCTCGCCATCAGGAGCTCGTCATCCCCAAGGCGGTGAACAGACGGGAGGTAAGGGGCGTGGGCTTCGACGACCACGAAGAGGTACGGCAGAGTCTCGCCTGCGATGAGGTGATGCATGTGCTCGTACCAAGCGGCCTGGATGTCGTACCCCAACCGGAACGCTTGGACTGCGAACGCGGTCTCTGATGCGTCCCCAGCAGTGGTCTTGAGGTCAACGATCCGGTTGCTCAACCAGTCGAGACGTCCTCTCATCGGGACACCGGTTTCCGGGTCTGTGGCGAACATGGAGACTTCGGGATCTCCGGATGAGAGCAGCGCCCGAGCCGTCGGATCGGAGAGCACCGACTCGGCCATCAGGTTGACGACCCGTGCAGTCACCCGCTTCACCGGAATGAGTCCGCGCGCGCGCGCGTCGGCTTCGAATGCGCGAGCAGCGTTGGTGCCCGTCGTGTTCGCCTTCGACAGCACGTTGTCCATCTCCACGCCGTCGTAGGTGAATCTCTCAGGCCCGTTGCCGTCGGGATACACCGCGATATCGGCACCGACTCCCAGCACCTTGCTGTGCACGGCCGAACCGAGGTCGAACGAGTCGTTCGGCTCCTCGGGGTGAGTGACGTACCAGTTGTAGTGCGCCGGCGACTGAAGGATCTTCTTAGCCCCCGTTGAGCTCAGGCCAGGCTGACGGAAATAGATCTCTTCGTCGAGGCCGTGAACGAGGCCGGAGTAGTTCATGACGTCCTCACGTTTCGGTTCTTGGCGTAATCTCTCGCGCACGGTCGGCAACGGTGCCGTCCGTCTGGTTGGGTGTAGACGTTGCCGGGGTCCGTAATGTCGTGACCGTGCTTGCAAGTGGTCATGACGCCTGCGTAGCTGCCCGCGCCGCGCTGGACGTTCACCGCAGCCGGAACAGCCTCGAGGTGATCCGGCCTGACGCACTTTGTGTTGCGGCACAGGTGGTCGATGTGGAATCCGTCAGGTATCTCGCGTCCGGATAGCCGATACGAAACGCGGTGGGCGTAGTCGTTCTTTCCCGAGCGGCGAATGTTTCCGTAGCCACCAGCCGTCGTGCTCCCGAGCCACTCCCAGCACTCGCTGCTGCGATCTACCCGAGCCCAGAATTTTTCGGGATCAGAGGTGAATGCATCGCCTGTCTGGCTTCGTTCGGTCATTTCTTCCTCCGTGTGGCGGCAATGCCGATGATGATGGCCAGGATGGCGATGACGGCCACGCCTAGCAGGAAGGTGGGGTCGCTGCCTGTGGTGGCGAGGGTGGCGCAGTCAGGCCATCCGTCGAACCCGCAGTAGTCAGTCACGATGCGTCCTCCGGCCAGATACGACGACCCTCGGTGATGCGTGAGTAGTCGTGAGCGATCGAGACGACGAGGCTCGGACGGATCGGGTGGAACTGGCCGACGCGGTCGACGTACGCGTCTTCCCGCCCATCGACGGTGAGCACCCAGACCTCCCCCGGCTTCGCCGCTTTCCATGGCTTCAAATCCGGGTGAGCCTCGATGTACTCGTACGCAAGCGACTGCAGGTCGATAGCCCACGCTTTGATCGTGGCTTCGAGCTTCGGGATAAAATGGAACGAACGCTCGTGGTCTTCGTTCTGGAAGTAGACGCTGGTGTTGCGGCGCACGGCCGTCCAGGTCGGGTCTGTCGGGGAACGCCATACGCCTCGGTCGGTGTCGCGCTCATGCTGGAAGAACTCGCGAAGGGCGGATACCTCACGCGAACTCAGCCAGGGCGCCCCGTCGAGCATGTTCGCCCCTCCGCGGGCGTCGAAGATGTCGATGCGTTCGGAGAGATCTTTCTCGTAGGCGATGCGAATATGGCCGTCGCTCGATGTGAAGTCGGTCATGCTGCGTCCTTCCAGATGAGGTGTGGGCAGTCCATCCACACGGTCGGTTCGTGGGTGATGACCACGGCGCCAACGCCGTGGCAGAGGGTGCAGGGGTTCACGATTCGCCGCCTGCCAGCGCCGGCTCAGAGATCGAGACATACGGAGGGGCGGGGAACTCGGCTCTCATCGCGAGTTCGGACTCGAACACGGGAATGTTGGGGTAGTTCGCGCGCAGCTGGCGCACTACAAAGTCATCGAGCCTCCAGATGCCTTCGAATGCAGGCACCGCGAGTGCGAGGATGCGTGCCTTCTTGGCGCGGAATCCCTTGGTGCCGATGAGCACTTCCCCATAGCCCTCGATGACGCCGGAGATGTTCGGATCGGATGACCCGTGCCCGTTGTTGTCTTTGCCGTCGAAGTAGGCGTAGAAGCCGCAAGACATGTCCTCGAACGTGGCACTCTCGCGCCACGATTCGATCCGCTTGTTACGTTCCTGCCATTTCTCGTCTTCGATCTTCGAGAGCTGGTCGCTGGATGGGTGGCAGTTGCACTCGGCGTGGTTCTCGCCGGGACCCCATGTCCCCGCGTGGTACGTGATGGGCTTGAGGGTTCCGGTTACGTCGACCTTCCAACGTCGGAACCCGCGAACCGTTCCCAGCGCGAAGTCGATGCCGTCGTAGTCGCTCATGCGGGCACCTTCTCAGGCTCAGGCGCCACAACCGGCGCGGGTTCGACGGCAGGCGTCGATGGGATCTCGAGCGGTTCGAGCTCGATGTGCTTGACGGGCTTTCCGATGTCGCCCATTGATGTCTCCTATCCGAAGCACCGCGGGCAGCCGCAGTGCGCGATCTTGGGTTCCCGCTCACACGTCGCTGACGGGTTGTGGTTGGGCTGCCCCGGTACCGGGTTCAGGCACCGTGGGCAGTCGGTTTCCGGCATCAGCGGATCAACTTCGTCCACCGGTGTGCGTCGTAGAACGCGAAGCCAGCGAGGACCAGCAGTGCGACGGCGACGATCGCGACGAGGGCTGCGGACCATGCGGCACCGAGCGCCCACATGAGGAAGGCGGCCGCGATTGCGACCGCCGTAGCTCCGAGGTAGATGACTCCGATGAGTCGTCGCTGTTGCGCCCACCGACGCCACATGCCGTTCACGACGGCTCTCCGGGTGTCGCCTGCCCCGAATAGTCAGTCCCGCCGTCGTACCGATCGAGGGCGTCCGCGAAGTCCTGCTCTGTCATCCCGACCCGGTCGATCACCAGAGCGAACATCAGCGCTGCAGACATGTTGATGTAGGTGCGCGAATCGAAGAACGGGGTTCCGGCTTCTGCGGCTGTGATCGCCGCTGAGACGAGCTCCTCTGCTTCTTCGAGGAACTGGTCAACTTGAGGGATGACACTCATGCTGCGTTCACCACCGTTCGGGCTTCGTCGGCCGGGACAGCGAGTGCCCAGACCGTGGCGGGCTTTCCCATGCGTGAGGGTCTCCTGTCACCGGACTCTCTGATGACGTGGTGACGTGCGTGGAGGTCGGACAGCCGCCGCTTGACGTTGTGGCGGTCGACGAACGACGGCCACCCGTTGACGAACGCGAGGTTGAAGTACGCCTCGGTCAGTTCATCGGCGGTACGCGGCTCCTCTTCGAGGAGGTCGACGAGAGCGAGCTTCAGACGGGCCGAGTCGTGCGGGTCGACCGACTGCGCGGCGATCCGTGACGTGTCCGGGTCTGTCGAGTGGGACATGGTCTTCGTGTTCATGATTCGTCCTTCCGAAGGCTGTAAGTACGGCCGGAGCGGTATGCGCGCGGCGGGTGGGTGATGCGCTGGAACTTGGCGACCCACTCGACTGCGCCGTAGCAGATAGTGCAGAGGAGCTTCTGGCCGGAATCGGTTGATGTCGCGCCGAGCTGGATCGTCTTGAATCCAGCGGCCGGCGTATCGCGTGGGACCGTCGACTGTGCTCCGCAGCCGTCACACGTGTAGACCGTCACTTCACGCTTTCCCATGTCGTTCCTCGCTTTGCTTCCCGGTGCCTCTGCAGTCGAGGCATCTCTGCGAGTCCTCGCGGTCGGTGCCCCGGCCGACGATGTGCCCACCCCATCCGCGGCACGAGGTGCAGGGGTTGTTGTCGTGCGCCCACGCCCGCTCTCTCATGCGCGTTCCTTCTCGGGTCTGGGGTTCTGGTCCCAGAGCTCCTGGGAGGTCCAGAGGACGGTGCGGATGCACGCGAACCCGGTGGTGTCGGCGACAGCGGCGACGGCGATGCGGTCGCCGACGTACAGCCATGCCCGGTGGTTGGTGGCCCAGAGCACCCGGGTGGGTGCCCGGAGGGCGATGAGGATCTCTTGGAAGGTGAGGTCGGCTTGGCGTCTCATCAGCTCGAACCGTTCCCGCGCGTGCTCCGACGTGGAGAGCCGTTCGAGGTCGATGACCGGCGCGCCGGGGCGTTTCTCGGTGAACCCGAGAGGGTTGATGTTCGTTGCCCCGTACCGTTCCTGCATCGACCGGAGAACCAGTCGAGCCTTCCCGGCGGTGATGTTCGTGGGGACGAGGCGTCTCGCCCCATCGGGGAACCGGTACGTCACATTCGCTGACGTGCGATCCACCCTGTCTGCGCCCATCGCCCGGAACTCCCGGTCGAGACGCTTCGCCGGGTGTTTGAAGAACTCACTGCCCATCGGACGGCCACACGGTGGAGTACGGGTAGGTGCCGATGTAGGTGCTCACGATGAGCTGCTCAGACGTGAGCCGGTTCGTCTCGAACTGCTCAAGGAACGCGACCCAGCCGCGCGCCGACTTGACCGTGTAGCTGTCGTGCTTGGCGTTGACTCGGACGATGCATTCCGAACAGGGCTTCATGCCCACAGCCGCGTCGACTGACGCCCTGGTGAGGACTCGTTCGTCCCCGCACGCTGCGCTGACTTTCGTCTCGAGCAGGACCGAGCGGACGACGTGTTCCGGGATGTAGAGGTGTGCGCGTTGTTTCGGCATGGTCGAGCTCCTTCGTTCGATGTCAGTGGAGGAGGGCCCGGACGATCCCCATGCCCGGGCCCTGCCTGTTTCGTCGCGGTTCCCCAGAACCACGTGGCATCCCCAGATGCCTTAGCGACCACACCCCACATGGGGTCGCTGGTATCCCCGCACCCCAGTGCGGGAAGAGAAAGGGGGCCGGTGCGACAACACCGACCCCAGGGGTCTCTCGGGAGTCCCGCGGGTATCCAGCCCGCCTACAAACTCAGAACCGACAGATGGTAGCGACGACGGGGCTCGAACCCGCGTGGCCGGCGTGCGCCTCCACCCACTCCCCTCAGGTGAGGTTCGCCGCTACCAATCCCCGTGCCCTGCCCGACCATGACGTCGGCGCCGCCTCAAGCGACCACAGGACCAGTCGACTACTCGTCTTCGCCGACCATGATGTCGAACTCTGGGATCACGTTCTGAGGCTTGAGGACGATGCGCGTGTGGTACTCGCTTACGTCGATCGGCGCTTCCTGGGTGACCACGACTGAGTCCTGATCGCCGAGGATGAACGTGTGCTTCCGGTACTCGTCCGGACCGTACTTGCACGTCACGTCGACGCGGCCGCCGGACGGATACTCGAAGGAGCAGCGACCTTCCGCGAAGAAGATCGTCTCCCCCGTGATGCCATTGATCCCGACGATCGAACGCTGAACCTCGAACGCCTCAGCTGCAGTCGCGATGTTCTCCGACGCCTTGTCCGCGTCGCTCGTACACGCGGCCAGACCGAATACCGCGACGACGGCGGCTACGCTTGTTGCGATCCTGATTCCCCGGCGCATCAGCTTCCCTTCCCCTGCGCATCGAGCGAGACCAGCAGTGCCAGCGCTGCGTCGGCGCGCTCGATGCGAGCCGTCCATCGTCCTTCGTCGTCTCCGAGTCGCTCGACGTACTCGACGTTCTGCGCACGGTTGGAGCGGAGAGAGGCGACGACGCTCTCCCTCTCTTCCTGAGTGAGCACGTCCCATAGTTCGGGCTTCTGCAGGTCGTCCGAGTAGATGAGCTCGAGGGCGGCGTCCCAGCCGACATTCTTGATGCTGATTCGCGCCCAGCGGTCGTAGAACGCCGCCTTGTACCCGACTTGGACGCGGTCCACACCACGCTCGTCCTTGATGACTGAGTACATCGAGTGGTCGGTGGCCTCCTTCGTCCACCCATCCGGGATGGTCGCGTTGACGAAGAGGTCATCGCCGGCGACCAGGTCACCCTTGACGAAGCCAAGCGCTTCGAGCGCCTCCCAATCACCCTCGGCGGGAAGCTGCTGGCTGTTGACGACCTGCGCCTGGCCGCGTGCCTCCTGAGCTTCGATGAAGCCGCTGCGGTTCCCCATCGCCTCCGCGAAAAGAAGGAGCGGGTCAGTGGCGGTGGTGTTCTCGATCACTTCTGCACCTGCCCCTTGAACGTGCGGCCGAGGATGACTGACGCCATCTGCCCCGCGGCCTTCCCTCCCCTGTCGAGTACCGAACGCCTGTAGGCGATCTTCTCGACGGCTTCCTGCGTGTCGACGCCGTGCTTCCCTGCGACCTGCGCGATGCGCGCCGGGTCGATGTCCAGCGCTGCGCGCGCTTCTTCGATTACAGACATGAGCGTCCTCCTTCTGGTGTGGTCATTCGCTCGTGCGCGCCGTGGACTGGCCCACGGTGTACTACCTGGTTCGCGCGGGTCCGAGCCGTTCCTAACCGCCTGGGTGCGCTCATGCACTAGCGGTCGTTCTCCGGAGAGAATCAGCAGCACCCCTGTGAGCAGTGCTGCCGTCGTAGCTCTCGAACCAAACTGTTGTTGCGCACCCGTAGGTGCGACTTTCCCTTCGACCCCACACAACGGGGGTCCACTCGCCTGTTACCTGCACCCCGGCATCTCCGTCACCTAACGGCCCTGTAGCGTGCGTGCTTGTCGTCCCCATTGGTGTGCCGCGAGCCATGGCCGGGACCTACCGGCGTGGGATCTCGCGAGACGACATATCAGCGTGTCTCTCGTGTGGAGTTGTGATGGTGCATGCGTTCCCCGTTTCCGGGTACGCCGAGTAGCGCTACCCCCAGCGACGGGGATAGAGCCGGACCTTCTAACGGGGGTCAGCCGTGGCGGTGAACGCCTGTCTGCTGGAGACCGTCCAGAGCGAACGGTTCAT
The DNA here is from genome assembly GCA_037033305.1 of Actinomycetota bacterium. Lineage (GTDB taxonomy): Bacteria > Actinomycetota > Actinomycetes > Actinomycetales > Microbacteriaceae > Microbacterium. The sequence goes on from JAZBLP010000016.1 coordinate 52,248, forward strand.
CCGGGGAGACGGAGGGGCGAGTTACCGCCCGGTACAGGAGGACGGCTGACGAGATCAGCCATGCCCACCCGACGATCGCCGGCGGCAGCCAGAACCACAGGGGCAGGGCGTCAGTCATCGCTTCCCACCTCGCTTCGCCTTCCGGCGTCGAGCGACTGCCTTGGCGTGGAGTGCTTCGCGGCGTACCGCGTCGAGACGACGGGAGTGCTCACGGTCGGCCTCGGCCTGCTCCCACTCAGTGAGCGGGATCATGATGCCCTCCGCTTTGCGCGTGAAGGCTGAGCCCACGGGTCTCGCTGAGGCGGGGTAGTCCGCGCCGCCTCTTCATTGCGCGATGGCCCGGCGGCTCTTTCGCGCAGTCTTGCTGATTCGTGGAGGTATTCCACGGTGACGCCGAGGAAATCGGCGATGCTTGCAATCTCGTCCAGCGTGAACGGCGTGTGCCCGTTCAGTCTGGACGAGACGGTGGGCCAGCTGCGGCCCAGCGGTGCGACAAGCTCGTTGAGCTTTCTCTTCTGGCTTCCCATCTCCGCTCTCACCGCATCAACGATGGAGGAGGAGTACGAGTCGGTTGTCGTTGGCATGTCTTCATCATTGTCCGTACTTACGGACAGCGCAAGTCGACACAACGATTCTGTCCCTAATTGAGTACACTCGACCTCATGGGACGTAAACCAACGGTCGGCAAGCAGGTCGAGCACTCACAGTTCGCGAAGGACATCACCGCTTACGTGAACGCCGCCAGGGAAGCATCCGGCCTCTCCATCCGGGGGCTGTCTGAACTGACCGAGGGGCAGCGCGGCAAGAGCTGGTGGGCGGGGATCATCAACGGCACAAACATTCTGACCACGAACGACGTCAGCTACATCGCCACCGAGCTGCTCGACATCACACCGTGGGTGATGGTCCGCGACGCGCGCCGGCTTGCGAACGGCGAGCCTGTGACTGTCCGAGCATTCAATGTCGGAGCCATCACGGATGATGACTACGGACAGGAGGCTTCGGAGTCCCAACGCATACCCACACGCAAAGCAGCGAAGCGGGGCACCCCGAAGGCTCGACAGGCGTTCGAGGGGGACGATGAGGGATCTACTGATGATGGCGGCGAGGGCGGGGCTTGAGGTTCACGCTATCGAGATGCCGGAGGGCGACCTCGGGTACTACGCGATAGACGAACAGCGCATCTACTTCAACCTGTTGTGCACGCCGTTCGAGAGACGTTCGGTGATCGCTCACGAGCTCGGACACCATCACTACGGTCACGGGTGCGAGGATGATCCGCCGAGCGAACGGCAGGCGGACACGTACGCGGCGACGCTGCTGATCGACCCGCGCAGCTATGCGGATCTCGAACGGATCAGTCACCACGCGGAATGGATCGCCGACGAGATGGGCGTCACGCCCGAGGTGATTCACGACTACCGCCGGTACTGCCTCCAGCGGATCGGTGACTTCACCTACACGCGGCCGCGCATGGGAGTTGGCCAGTGGCTGCACCGCGGCGTCACGGCGTAGGCGCGCCTACAATGCGCCGTTGCGATCCGCGAATTTCCGCGTAGAATGTATTTACGGACATGGTTCGCGTGTTCGAGCATAAACCGCGTGATTCCGCGGCAAAACAGGCATTCACTGGGTGTCACAGTAACAGTTTCGAGTCCCGTTACTCACCCCA